>CAZQGA010000341.1:0-2383 GCA_964592735.1 uncultured Chromatiaceae bacterium
GCTTCTGCTTGCGCTTGGCAGCATGGGCCTTCTTGTTCTGCTCGAACAGGAACTTCCCGAAATCCAGGATCCGGCACACCGGCGGATCTGCTGTGGGAGACACCTCCACGAGATCCAGCCCCTGGGATGCTGCCATCTCGAGGGCCTGTTCCCTGGTCACCACTCCGACCATCTCTCCGTCGGCACCAATGATCCGCAACTGGCGGGAATCGATTTCCTCGTTCCGCCGAATCCTCTTGTTCGCGACGATGCGTCAATCCTCCATAACAACACGGCCGCGGCTCGCGATTTCGGTGCTAAGGTACCCGGCCAGAGTCTCGATGGACATCGTGCCCAGATCCTTGCCGTCTCGCGTGCGCACGGCCACGGTCTTCGACTCGGCTTCCCGATCGCCTACCACGAGGAGATAGGGAACCCGTTGCAGCGTGTGTTCGCGAATTTTAAAGCCGATTTTTTCGTTTCTCAAGTCTGTAACAACCCGAACATCCTGTTTTTCCAGCAGTTCCGCGACCAGAGCCGCAAATCCCGCCTGCCGGTCGGTGATGTTGAGCACGACGGCCTGCACCGGGGCCAGCCACAGCGGCAGGCGCCCGGCATGATGCTCGAGCAGGATGCCGCAGAACCGCTCCAGGGAGCCGAACATCGCCCGGTGGAGCATCACAGGTACCCGGCGCTGGCTGTCCTCAGCGACGTAACTCGCCCCAAGCCGCCCCGGCAGGTTGAAGTCCACCTGCAGGGTCCCACATTGCCAGTCCCGCCCGATGGCATCGCGCAGCACGAACTCCAGCTTTGGCCCGTAGAAGGCGCCCTCCCCCGGGTTACGGGTCATTTCAAGACCTGCTGCCTCGGCAGCCGCAAGCAGGGCGGCTTCGGCCCGGTCCCAGATCTCGTCGCTGCCGACCCGCTTTTCCGGACGATCTGAAAACTTGATGCGGACGTCGTCGAAGCCAAAGTCCCGGTAGATGCCGAGGATCAGGCCGGTCACCGCCACCGACTCTTCCGTGATCTGCTCCTCGGTACAGAAGACGTGAGCGTCGTCCTGGGTGAAGGCACGCACCCGCATCAGGCCGTGCAGGGCCCCGGAGGGTTCGTAGCGGTGGACCTTGCCGAATTCGCACAGGCGCAGCGGCAGGTCGCGGTAGCTCTTCAGGCCCTGGTTGAAGACCTGGATGTGTCCCGGACAGTTCATTGGCTTGATGGCGTAGACCCGCTCGTCCGGGGTACGGGTGAGGAACATGTTCTCGCCAAACTTCTCCAGGTGTCCGGACTGCGCCCAGAGGCTGCGATCCATGATCTCTGGCGTGTTCACTTCCCGGTAGCCTGCCTCGTGCTGGCGCTCGCGCATGTAGTCGATAAGCTGCTGGAACAGAGTCCAGCCCTTCGGATGCCAGAACACCGCTCCGGGCGCCTCTTCCTGGAAATGGAAAAAATCCAATTCCCTGCCGATGCGCCGGTGGTCGCGTTTCTCCGCCTCCTCGAGCCGGTGCAGGTAATCCTTGAGCGCCTTGTCATCCGCCCAGGCGGTGCCGTAGATACGCTGGAGCATCTCGTTGCGCGAATCCCCGCGCCAGTAGGCGCCGGCGACCTTCATGAGCTTGAAGGCCTTGAGCTTGCCGGTGGAAGGTACGTGCGGACCCCGGCAGAGATCGAACCAGTCGCCCTGTCCATACAGGCCGATCTCCTCGCCGGCCGGGATACTGGCGATGATCTCTGCCTTGTATTTTTCGCCGATGTCGGTGAACAGCTTCACGGCCGCATCGCGCGGCAGGACGCGCCGGGCCACCGGCAGATCGGCTTTGGCGAGCTCTTTCATCTTCGCCTCGATGGCGGCGAGATCATCGGGCGTGAATGGCCGCTCGAACGCGAAGTCGTAATAAAAGCCGTCCTCGATCACCGGGCCGATGGTCACCTGCGCAGTCGGGAACAGCGCCTTGACCGCCTGAGCGAGCAGGTGTGCGGTGGAATGACGGATGACCTCGATGCCATCCGGATCCTTGTCGGTGACGATGGCGAGCTTTGCATCGTGGTCAAGCCGGAAGGAGGTATCGACCAGCCGGCCGTCGACGCGGCCCGCGAGTGCTGCCCGGGCCAGACCGGCGCCAATGCTGGCAGCCACCTCGGCCACGGTAACCGGGTGATCGAAACTGCGTGTGCTGCCATCCGGCAGGGTGACGACGGGCATCGTTTGCTCTCAGGGCTGTGGGCTGGATCCAGGCGCGCGACCGGCTTTGCCGGTGGCTCCCGGGGCGCGAATTCTAGCAGAAGGATGCGCCCCAGCCCGCCTGGCAGCTTGCGGCTGATGGCCAGCCCGGATGGCTGGCCCGGGCAGCTGGAATGGTAGGCGCGAGTGGAATCGAACCACCGACCCCTTGCATGTCAAGCA
>CAZQGA010000342.1:0-2371 GCA_964592735.1 uncultured Chromatiaceae bacterium
AGGAACTGGTCGCGCTCGCCCTGCACCGCCACAGCCCTCGCGCACGCGGGCCCTTCGTCGCCATCAATGCCGCGGCGGTGCCCAGGGACCTCCTGGAAAGCGAACTCTTCGGCCATGAGCGCGGTGCCTTCACCGGCGCGCAAGCTGCCCGTGCAGGGCGTTTCGAGCAGGCTGCGGGCGGCACGCTCTTCCTCGATGAGATCGGCGACATGCCGCTGGAACTGCAGACGCGGCTGTTGCGT
Organism: uncultured Chromatiaceae bacterium; assembly: GCA_964592735.1. Classification (GTDB taxonomy): domain Bacteria; phylum Pseudomonadota; class Gammaproteobacteria; order Steroidobacterales; genus QUBU01. The sequence continues at coordinate 243 of CAZQGA010000342.1, forward strand.
GTGCTGAGCGACGGACACTTTTATCGCGTCGGCGGCCACCAGCCTCTGCGTGCCGAGGCACGTGTCATCGCAGCGACGCACCAGGACCTGGACGAGCGTGTACGCCTGGGAACCTTCCGCGAGGACCTGTACCACCGCCTCAACGTCATCCGGCTGCGCCTGCCGCCGCTGCGGGAGCGACGCGCAGACATTGCGCCGCTGACGCGGTTTTTCCTCGCCAGGAGTGCCCGTGAACTGGGTGTCGAACCCAAGCGGATCAGTGAGACGGCGCTGGTGGCGCTATCCGGATTCGATTTTCCGGGTAATGTCCGCCAGCTCGAAAACCTGTGCCGCTGGCTGACCGTGATGGCCCCGGCGCAGCTGATCACGGCAGGGGATCTGCCAGCAGACCTCTTCCGGTCCGCCGCCGGCAATGCCATGCAGGATGTGGCATATGCCGACAGCATGACGACCCGGGCGGACTGGCTCGTTGCGCTCGGGCAGGAGGTACGTGCCCGCCTCGAAGCGGGTGAGGCCGGGGTGTGGAAGCAGCTTGCCGGGCAGTTCGAGGGTGAGCTGCTGCGTACGGCGCTGGATCTGACCGGGGGCCGGCGGATCGAGGCGGCGCGCAAGCTCGGCATCGGGCGCAATACGATCACGCGCAGGCTTCAGGAACTCGGGCTCGATGACTGATCTGCGACAACCACGCCTCACCGGCCCCCGGCCCGACCCTGTGCTCGCGTCGGGCACGTGCTGACCTGGCGCAGATGGCACGCCTGCGACGCCTTGTCCTGGCCGGGCAACCGCATCTGGTGATCCAGCGCACGCTCGATCAACGGGCGGCGTTCGTCGACGACGAGGATCGCAGCCGGTTCATCGATGCACTGCGCACGGCCCTCGCCGCGGAACGGGTGCAACTGCACGCCTATGCACTGGGTGATACCGAAATCCGCTTGCTAGCCACGCCGGCCGAACCCCGGTCACTTGCACGCCTCATGCAGGCCGTTGGACGGCGCTATGTCGTGGCGTACAACCGGCGGCACGGCCGCACTGGCACCCTGTGGGAGGGCCGGTTCCGGGCCTGCCCGGTGGAACCCGGGGAGTTTCTGCTGGCCGCGATGGCCTGGGTCGAGCAACCCGCCGGGAACATGGCACCGGGCAGCGCCAACCACCATCTGGGAGGTCGCCGGGACAGCCTGATCACCGACCCGCCGGCATTCTGGCAACTCGGCAACACGCCCTTCGAGCGCGAGGCCGCCTGGCGGAAGCGTCTCGCGCGGGGTATCAGCATGCAGGAAGAGGCACAACTGCGGCGTGCAGCCCTGGGCGGCTGGGCCTTTGGGTCACCCACCTTCACCGCAGCCGCAAGTGTCACCGGCCGCCCCGCCGCGCCAAGGCGACCCGGGCGGCCCCGGCGTACCCAACCTTGAGCAGAACAGAACGAACCCTCGGACCAGGGCTGGCACCCGACGGCATGCGGCTGGTACCTGCAATGGTTTGTCACAGGTAGGTGTACTGTCCCCGATTATTAACGGCGGATATTAAAGCCCTGACAATACGACTCTGACCCCGATTGTTTTGATTGTGTCGACTCTACTGTAGCGCTAGGCTCCGCTGCCCCACAGATACGATCGAGTCCTGTCGTGAACCAGCCTGCCAGCATCCAGACCGAGGAGATCCGTGCGGCCACCGCCGGCGGCCTTTATGACCCCAGCCGGGAGCATGACGCCTGCGGCGTCGGCTTCGTCGCCCACATCAAGGGGCGCAAGGACCATGCAATCGTCGAGCAGGGCCTGAAAATTCTCGAGAATCTCGATCATCGCGGTGCAGTCGGCGCTGACAGACTGATGGGTGACGGCGCTGGCATCCTGATCCAGATTCCGGATGACTTCTTCCGCGCTGAACTCCTGACACGCGGCATCGCACTGCCACCGCCCGGCGAATACGGCGTCGGCATGGTCTTCCTGCCCAAGGAACATGCCTCGCGCCTGGCCTGCGAACAGGAACTCGAACGCGCCGTAAAGGCCGAGGGCCAGGTCGTACTCGGCTGGCGCGATGTGCCGGTCGATCGCGGGATGCCGATGAGCCCGGCGGTGCGCGCCAAGGAGCCGGTGATCCGCCAGATCTTCATCGGCCGTGGCACCGACGTC
>CAZQGA010000343.1:0-2349 GCA_964592735.1 uncultured Chromatiaceae bacterium
CACGACCAGGCGGTGGAGATCGCCCGGCAGGTCGGTGCGGGCTTCAAGGTGGGTGATCCGGCTGATCCCGCCACCGACCTCGGGCCCGTCGTCAGCCAGGCGCAGTTCGACAGGATCCAGTGCCTCATCCAGGCGGGAGTCGATGAGGGTGCCCGGCTGGTGCTGGGTGGCCGTGGTCGCCCGGCAGGCTGCAGCCGTGGCTTCTACGTGCGCCCGACGATCTTCGCCGGTGTCGATAACGCCATGACCATCGCGCGCGAGGAAATCTTCGGGCCGGTTCTGGCCATCCTGCCGTTTGCTGATGAAGCCGATGCCGTGCGCATCGCCAACGACACGGTCTATGGCCTCGCGGCTTACGTTTCCGGCAGTGATCCCGGACAACTGCACCGCATCGCCGGGCAGCTGCGTGCCGGGATGGTCCATCTGAATGAAGCGCCCATGAAGCTCAGCGCGCCCTTTGGTGGCTGCAAGCAGTCCGGCAATGGCCGTGAGTGGGGTGAGTTTGGACTGGAGGCCTTCACCGAGCTGAAGGTCGTGCTGGGGCATGCGTCGCGCTGATGCCCTGGGCCTGGGCTGGCAAGCTGATCGGGAGGGCCGGCCCATGCCGACCCTCCCGACCCTCGCGCTCGCGACCCCCCGCGGTAGCGCTCTCCCTCCCCAGGGACTGGTGCTGATCCAGGCCGCTTGCCTGGAGCGATGCTGTAGGGATTGTAGCAACTGCCGTGACCTGCGCCAGAGGCCTTGGCGTGGATTTTTCGTGGCGTTTTGGCCACAGAAGACCGGGTCGATCCGGCTGCCTGGTACGCCCGTGCGCGGGAGTCGCTGCTGATGACTGAACCTGCCGGTCAGCTGACGACCCGCTTTGCGCCAAGTCCCAGCGGCCGGTTGCATCTCGGTCATGTGCTGGCAGCGCAGGTGGCCTGGCGCTGTGCGCACGACAGTGACGGGCGTTTCCTGCTGCGGATCGAGGATATCGATCCGGCCCGCTGCCGCACGGAGTTCATCGACGGCATCCTTGAAGACCTGGCCTGGCTCGGGCTGCACTGGGACGGCGCGGTGCTGCGCCAGTCGATGCGTCTGGCCACTTACCGGACGGCGCTGGCGGATCTTGGCCAGCGTGGCCTCATCTATCCCTGCTTCTGCACGCGGGCGGAGATAGCCGCTGAGCTTGCCGCCATGGCGGCTGCGCCGCAGGGACCGGAGGGACCCCTGTATCCAGGCACCTGCCGCACGGTGCCGGCCGGGGAACGGCAGCGGCGCATCGAGGCTGGCGAACCCCACGCCTGGCGGCTCGACGTGGCGGCCTGTGTCGCGACACTCGGCGGATGCGAACTCACCTTCGAGGAGGCCGGCCGTGGGCCGGCCGGACAGACGGGTCAGCAGCGGGTCGAGCCCTTCCTGGCCGGCGATGTGGTGCTGGGACGCAAGGATGTCGGTGTCAGCTATCACCTGGCGGTGGTCCTCGATGACCACGCCCAGGGCATCACGCTGGTGACGCGCGGGGAGGATCTCTTTGCCGCCACGCACGTGCAGCGGCTGCTGCAGGCGGTGTTCGGGCTCGATGTGCCGCGTTACCGCCATCATCGCCTGGTCCGCGATGCCAGCGGCCGGCGCCTGGCGAAGCGTGATCGTGACCTGGAGATCGCAGCGCTGCGGGCGCGGGGGCTTGCGCCCGCGGAGGTGCTCGCCATGGCCGGGCCGGTTGATTTCTGATCCCGGCGGGGTTGCCGGCCCCATGGCCGGCTGTTCCTGTTACCTTGGCGGCGATGCCTGTACCAATTTCCATGCTGGTGACCAAGTCCAGCGGCGAGCGGGTGCCGTACGAGGAGGCGAAGCTGCGCCATTCGCTCGAACGTGCCGGGGCGACGCCGGAGATGAGCGGGACGATTGCCACGGCGATCCGCCCCGAACTGCAGCCGGGCATGACCACGCGCAAGCTGTACAAGATGGCATTTCGCCTGCTGCGCCAGCACTCGCGGCGGGTGGCGGGCCGCTATCGCCTCAAGCAGGGCATCTTCGACCTGGGCCCCTCGGGTTTTGCCTTCGAGGATTTCATCGCCCGGATCCTCGCACACGAGGGCTATCGTGTGGAGGTACGCAAGATCGTGCAGGGCCGCTGCGTGAGCCACGAGGTCGACGTCGTCGCCGATCGCGACCTGCAGCACTTCCTCGTCGAGTGCAAGTACCACAACGTCCCGGGCCGTGTCTGCGACGTGAAAGTGCCGCTGTACATCCAGGCGCGCTTCACGGATATCGCCGAGCACTGGCGGGCGCAGCCCGGGAATGATCACCACTTCCACCAGGGCTGGCTGGTCACCAATACGCGCTTCACCGGCGATGCATTCCAGT
>CAZQGA010000344.1:0-2346 GCA_964592735.1 uncultured Chromatiaceae bacterium
GTGGTGGAGTTCCCTTCCGGGGGATCGTTGCCCGTCGAGGTTGACCTGCGCAGCTTCGACGCCTCGATCCACGGCGCGGACTCCGGCGCGTTCATCGGCTGCAGCGGCTGCCACGCGCCCGCTCGCTACCAGTTTCCCCACCTCTCACCCGAAGCCGGCACCCTGCGCGAGTACACCATCCTCCAGTCACAGAGCTGCGTCAACTGCCACGATCCCCATCTGACCGCCCATCCGGGGCCGGAATGGTCGGGCGGTTATGATGTGGCGGCGTCGGAGTCGGGTTTGCCGGTCGTTTGTACCGATTGCCATGGCGACCATCACGTGCAGACGGCCAAGGCGTGGCGGCTGCCCACATCGACAACCGTTTGCGTCGATTGCCACACCGGCGCGGGCATTGCCCTGACCGATCCCGGCAGTCTGAGCCGGCATATCGAGGCGGGCCTGTTCGCGCAGAAACAGATCAACAACGACTTCTGTATGGGTTGTCACGGCCCGCCCAACAAGACGATGACATTCCCCAATGGGGACGAAATTTCGATTAGCATCGACGGCGAGGGCCTCCACGCCTCAGTCCACGGCATCGGAAACAGCTGGCAAGCGCTGAACTGCACCGACTGTCATCAGGACTACGACTACCCCCATCCACCCCTGCAAGCCGAAACGGCTCGCGACTACACCATACAGCAATCCGAATTATGCGCCCGCTGCCATGAACCGCAGCACGAAGGGCAAATGTCCAGCTCCCATGCCCAGGCATTGGCCGACGGCAACCAGGACGCCGCCACCTGCGTCGATTGCCACAGCTCTCATTACACCCAGCCACCCAGCGAGCCACGCTCGCGCATCTCCGAGACCTGCCGCCAATGTCATAGCGCCATCTTCGATGAATACGCCGAAAGCGTCCACGGCGCGGCGTTGTTGGGCGACGAGGACCCGAACGTGCCCACCTGCATCGAGTGTCATGGCGTCCATGACGTGGGCGATCCCACAACGCCCCTCTTCCGCAACCGCTCGCCGGAGCTGTGCGCTTCCTGCCATGCCAACGAAGAGATAATGTCGCAATATGACATCTCGACGGATGTATTTGATACCTACGTGGACGATTTCCACGGCACAACGGTCACGATCTTCCAATCCAGCGATCCCAACGTGGCTACGAACAAGGCCGTTTGCTACGACTGCCACGGCGTCCACGACATTCGGCGGCCGAACGATCCCGACTCGGGCATCAAGGAGAACCTGCTGGAGACGTGCCAGCAATGCCATCCCGGCGCGACGGCCAACTTCTCGAACTCATGGACGGGCCATCATCGGCCATCACTGCGGGAAAACCCGCTCATGCTCCTGGTGGCCATTTTCTATGCCATGGTCATTCCGGGGACGATGCTCTTCCTGACTTTCCTGGTGGGCACGGATGTTTATCGCCAGATGCGTGGGCGATAACGAAAGGTTGAAACGAATGGACGATTCTTCTATCGAACCCGAAGCGATCGCGCCGGAGACAAAGGTCCCTGAGGGCGCGGCACCGGAAGCACCGGCGGCACCGGAAGCACCGGCAGTGCCCGCTGCCCCGGAAGCGCTTGCCGCCTCGGTGGAGACGCAGCCCGTGCCCGCCGCTGAATTACCGTCCGCGACAGGCTCGACTCCTGAAGCGAGCCACGAAGTAGCCCACGAAGTGGCCCACGAAGTGGCCCACGACCCGGGCGCAGCGGTCATGACCCCTCATGGTCCCGAATATCCGCGCTTCCGGCTCATGGCGCGCATCGAGCACATGACCCTGCTGATCAGTTTCACCATCCTCTGCCTCACCGGGTTGCCGCAGAAGTTCCCCTTCTCGCCCCTGTCCCAATGGCTGATCCAGATCATCGGCGGTATCGAGGTCGCGCGCATGATCCATCGCTGGGCGGCCATCGTCCTCATATTGGGCACCGTTTATCACCTGCTCACGTCCGCCTATCGCCTGTTCGTCAAGCGCGAGGACATGCGCATGCTGCCCGAACTCAAGGACGGCTACGACCTGCGCGATACCGTGGCCTATAACCTGGGCTTCATCGACGAACCGCCCAGGATGCACAAGTTCAACTTCGGCGAGAAGTTCGAGTACTGGGCCGTGGTCTGGGGCACGGGGGTGATGATTTTCACCGGCTTCCTCCTGTGGAACCCTCTTGCGGCGACGCAAATCATCCCCGGCGATCTCATTCCGGTGGCCCTCGAGGCCCATGGCTGGGAGGCAGTGCTGGCGGCCCTGTCGATCGTCGTCTGGCATCTCTACAACGTGCTGGTGAAGCACCGCAACGTGAGCATGTTCACCGGCACGCTGTCGCACAAGATCATGGAGGAAGAACA
>CAZQGA010000345.1:0-2340 GCA_964592735.1 uncultured Chromatiaceae bacterium
GCGTCATCATGGCGAGCAGGCTGCTCTTGCCGATGCCGCTGCCGGCAAACAGGCCAAGACGCTGGCCGCGCCCGGCGGTGAACAGCGCGTTGAGCACGCGCACGCCGACGTCCAGCGGCTCGGCGATGGGCTGGCGCTGCAATGGATTGACCGGTTGCGCTTCCAGCGGCACGCGTGCCTCGGCGAGTACCGGGCCGCGGCCGTCGAGCGGATTGCCGGCGCCGTCGATGACGCGGCCGAGCAGCGCATGGCCGACCGGCACCTGGGCGACGGTGCGCGTCGGGATGACGCGCGCATTGGGCATGACGCCGGCAAGCCCGCTCGTCGGCATGAGGAACAGGCGGTCACCGGAGAAGCCGACGACCTCGGCCTGCACGCGGCTGCCGTCCTGGCCTTCGATGAGGCAGCGCGCGCCGAGCGCGGCCTCGCAGCCGGTCGCCTCCAGCGTCATGCCGGCGGCACGTGCGAGGCGGCCCTCGACGATGAAGCCGGGGTGGCGCACGCGCCCGCGCAGCCCGGCGAGCCCGCCGGACCAGCGCCGGCCGCGGTCACTGCTGAGCGTCAGGATCGGGTGTCGTGGCGTCATGTGCAGGGCTCTCATTGCGGGAGTCGTCGAACAGCGTGGCGATGGTGCGGGCCAGGCGCGTCTCGAGCCTGCCGTCCACCTGGGACTGGGTGGTGGTGACGATGCAGCCCCCGCGCTCCATGGCTGGATCGGCCTCGATGCGCCAGGCACGCGGTGCCTGCTCCGGCACCAGGCAGTCGCGCAATACGGCAGCGTCCTGGGGATGCACGCGCACAGCCACGTCGGTGGCTGCCATCGGCAGCACGCCCAGTGCCTCGCGCACGACGCCGGCCAGATGGGTTGGATCCAGGCGCATCTCGCGGCGTACCAGCTGGCGGGAAACGGCCTTGACGAGTTCGATGATCTCCTCGTGGAAACCGTGTTCGAGTCCCTCGAAGGGTCGCGCCAGCGCATCGAGCGCTGTCTCCAGCGTGCGGACACGCTCGTTGATCTCTTTTTGCGCTGCCTCGAGTCCGGCACGCCGGCCGTCGTCGAAGCCCTCGCGCCAGGCCTGCTGGCGGATGGTGGCAGGATCCTCGCTGCGGCCGGCGCCCGCTCCGTGCAGGGGAACGGCGACTTCCGGGGCCAGCCAGGGCTGCAGTGCCCCGGCAAGCTCGTGGCTGCGGATGAGCTTCGATGCCATCAGGCTGCCCCGTCCCTAGACGAATTCATTGCCGGCGCCGCCGAGCATGATCGTGCCCTCGTCGGCAAGGCGTCGCGCAACGATGACGATGTCCTTCTGGGCGAGTTCCACGTCCGAGAGCTTCACCGGCCCCTTGGCTTCCAGATCCGACTTGAGCAACTCCCCGGCGCGCTTGGACATGTTGCGGAAGATTTTCTCCTGCAGCGCGGGATCGGCACCCTTCAGCGCCACCACCAGCGTGTCAGTGGTGATCTCGCGGATCAGCGCCTGGATGCCGCGGTCGTCGATGTCGAGCAGGTTCTCGAAGACGAACATGTTCTCCTGGATCTGCTGGGAGAGGGCAGCATTCGCCTGGTCGAGTTCCTCGACGATCATTTTCCCGGTGTCCTTCGGCACCTGGTTGAGGATCGTCGCGGCGCTGCGCACCCCTCCCATGCTGGTCATTTTCTGCGTGCCGGACTGCTTGAATCGGTGCTGGAGCACCTCGTCGAGTTCGGTGATGGCGCTTTCGGGTACTTCGCCCATGCGCGCGATGCGCGTGACGACGTCCGTCGCCAGGCGTACCGGCAGCTGGCCGACGACCTGCGCCGCCTTGCCCGGCTCCAGGCCTGCCAGCACGATGGCAATGACCTGCGGATGTTCTCCCTGGATGATCTCGGTCACTTCCTTGGCCTCCATGAGCTGGAGCGAATCCAGGCCATTGCCTTCGTCTTCGACCAGGCGGTCGTAGAGCGTCCGGGCCCGTTCTTCGCCGAGCGAACTGGTGAGGAGCTTCTTCAGGAACTTGGGTGAGCGCCCGACCAGCGGCGCCTCGGACTCCACGTTGTCGGTGAAGTGCCCGAGTACGCTGTCAGCCTGGTTGCGGGTCACCTTGCGCAGCCTGGCCATCGCGGCACCGAGTTTCTGCACTTCGACCACCGGCATGTGCTTCATGACCTCGGCGGCTTCGCGCTCGCCGAGGGACATGAGGAAGACGGCCGCGCGTTCACTGCCGGAGAGATTCTGGGCGTTGTCACTCATCGGCCTGCATCCATCCCCTGACGATCTGGGCTACCCGTTCCGGATTCTTGTCGGCGAGCTGGCGCGCCACGCTCACCTTGTCGTCGAAGGACAGGGCAGCCCGCGGTGGTGC
>CAZQGA010000346.1:0-2336 GCA_964592735.1 uncultured Chromatiaceae bacterium
CAGGACGTCCACCCTGCTGGATCTGCAGGCCGGCCGGCCAGTCGAGATCGATCCGGTGGCCGGCGCCGTCGCTGAGCTGGGTCGCCTGCGCAACGTACGCACGCCGGTACTCGATGCCATGCTGGCCCTGGTGCGTCTGCGGGCACGCCTGGCGGGCTGCCATGGCTGAGGCCACGTGCCCCCGGGAGCCATGACGATGTCCCATGCACAGGCGTTGCGCAGGCTGCTCTCAGGTCCGGCGTTCATCGCTCCGGGATGCTATGACGCACTGACGGCGCTCCTCATCGAGCAGGCGGGTTTCGGTTGTGGCTACGTGAGCGGGGCGAGCATCGCGTTCGCCCGTATCGGCCGCCCGGACATCGGCCTCACCACGCTTACCGAGGTGGCTGAAACCCTCGCCTGCATGCGCGAGCGCGTCAGCATCCCGCTCATCGTCGATGCCGACAACGGCTTCGGCAATGCACTCAATGTGCAACGCGCGGTACGGCTGCTCGAGCGCATGGGCGCCTCCGGCATCCAGCTCGAGGACCAGGCGCACCCGAAGCGCTGCGGGCATCTCGACGGCAAGGTGCTCGTTCCCCAGGGGGAGATGCTGGGCAAGATCCGTGCAGCACAGGATGCGCGCTCGACGGCCGCAACCGTGATCGTGGCGCGCACCGACGCGGTGGCGGTCGAAGGCTTCGCAGCCGGCCTCGCACGGGCGCACGCCTACGCGCAAGCGGGTGCCGACGTCGTGTTCATCGAGGCGCTGCGCACACCGGAGGAGTTCGCCCGCGCCGGGCGCGAACTGGGCAGCCGGGTTCCGCTGCTGGCGAACATGGTCGAGGGCGGAAAGGGCCCGCTGCTGTCCATCGGCGAACTTCAGGACCTCGGTTTCCGCCTGGCCATCCATCCCGGGGCGATGGTGCGGGTGGTGATGCATGCTGGTGCAGAGTACCTGGCAACGCTGCGCCAGGACGGCACGACGCGCAACATGCTTGGGCGGATGGTCGACTTCCAGGGTCTCAATGCCATCGTCGGCACGGACGCCATGCTTGCCGAAGGCGAACGGTACCGCGACTGAAGAGCGGCCAGCAGGCCCGGTGACGTTGAGGCGCGGGTCCGTGCCGATATACTGCAACGGTCATCAGCCGTGAGCCGATTCGATGGGTCCCGCACGCACCCTGCCTCTTGCCCTGGCTGTGTTGTTGCCCTGGCTGCCAGCCGCTGCCCATGCCGCTGCGCCATTGCCGCCGGCGACCTCGGCTGAGTTTTGCGTCACCGCGCAGGAGATCCTTGCCAGCACGACCTTGCGCGGTGAGAACACGCTGTTCACGGATATGGCTGCCTTCCGGCACTCCAAGCCGTTCGTGTCGCCATTACGCATCTTCCAGGTGGTGACTTATGCGGGCCAGCGGCCCATCGTCGTCTCCTGCAAGGTGAAGACGGCGGCGCACCTGCGCGCCGCCTACGGGCCGCAGGCCGCAGGCAGGCAGTTGTACTGCCCGGACATGACCCGTCTGGCGCGCGACCAGGCTGTGGCCGAATTGCGCAAGGCGGGGCAGGGTGCGGCTGCCGGGCGTGCTGCCGGATTCGTCATCGACGACAACGAGCCCTATGCCACGGGCCAGGCTTTCCTGGGGGACTTCCAGGCCATCTATCGGGCGCCTGACGGGCAGGTGCATCTGGCCTCCCCGGGCCTGTTCCAGGACTACGACCGCTGGTTTACGCGCTGGCTGCCGGAGAAACTGCAGGGGCAGAGCTACTGCCATCTGCCGACCGTGGACTACATCAAGGCCGTAGCCGGTGGCGTGATGCCGCCTGGCGCTACCATCAGTGCCGGGGAAGATGCGCCAGTGACGCCGCGCTGATGGGCCGGGCCTGGTGTCTTGCGATGCCTGGCCAGCCAGCGGACAATTCACGCCCGGGCGTCGTCGAAACAAAAAGACAGGGAATAACTTGAAGCTTGACTCGCGCGCCTGTGCGGCGTTTGACATCGCCCTGGATGCGGCTGAAGTGGCACGCTTCCAGGCCGAAGGCTATCTCACGGTGCCTGGCCTGTTCGATGCGGCGGAGGTGGCGGACATCCGCCGCTGGACCGATGAGGTCCAGGCCTGGCCGGAGACCGCCGGCCGGCACATGATGTATTTCGAGCGCACGGCGGCCGGTGAACGTCTCCTCAATCGCATGGAGAACCTGCTGCCGTACCACGAGGGTTTCCGCCGGCTTGCCACGGGCGCGAAGCTGCAAGGTGCCGTGGGGCAGCTCCTCGGTGAGCCAGCCGTCCTTTTCAAGGACAAGATCAACTTCAAGCTTCCCGGCGGAGGCGGTTTCGAGCCGCACCAGGATGTGCAGGC
>CAZQGA010000347.1:0-2330 GCA_964592735.1 uncultured Chromatiaceae bacterium
TGGGAAGACCTGATGCGGCAGAAGTGGACCTGGGACCGCGTGGTGCGCGGCAGCCATGGCCTGAATTGCACCGGGCACTGTGCCTTCAACGTCTACGTCAAGAACGGCATCGTCTGGCGCGAGGAGCAGCAGGGCGAATATGGCCGTTCCGGTGACGACACACCTGACTACGGCCCGCGTGGCTGCCAGAAGGGGCTGCGCCAGGCCAATTACATGTACGGCAAGCAGCGGGTGCTCTACCCGATGAAGCGGGTGGGCAAGCGCGGCGAGGGCAAGTGGCAGCGTGTCAGCTGGCAGCAGGCGATGGAGGAAATCGCCGACAGGTTCATCCAGTACGCCACCGAGTCCGGCCCCGATTCGATCACCTTCGCGATGGGCACGCAGATGATCCTGAAGCGTGCCTCACTGGCCGCCCTGTTCAGGCTCTGCAACATCAGCGGCATGACCTGCCCGGAGACCTTCGGCGGCGTGGGTGACCTGCCGGCAGGTGCGTGGATGACGCTTGGCCACGAGTTGCCGGGCGACAGCATGGCTGCCGTGTTCAAGTCGAAGTGCTGCCTGATCTGGGTGTGCAACCCGGCGGTGACCCGCATCCCGGACGCGCATTTTTTCTGGGAAGCACGCTACAACGGCACCGAAGTCATCACGATCACGCCGGATTTCAATGCCTCGGCGATGCACTCGTCGAAGTGGGTGAGCCCGAAGGCCGGCACGGATACCGCGCTGGCCATGGCGATGGTGCAGACCATCATCGAGGAGCGGCTCATCGATTGGGACTACGTCCGCGAGCAGACCGACCTGCCGTTCCTGGTGCGCTCCGACACCCGCAAGTTCCTGCGCGGGACGGACATGGGTGTCGCGGGCGAGGGCGCCGCCAATACCTTCTACGTGTGGGATGAGGAGACGGGCAGGCCTGTCGTCGCGCCAGCCACTGGCATCGTCAAGAAGCCGGGGCCGCCCGGGGCGCCGCCGGAGGGCAGCCTGAAGCTCGGTGGGATCAGGCCCGCGGTCGAAGGCCGCTGGCAGGTCGCGATGGGCGATGGCCGGCATGTCGAGGTCACCACCGTATTTGAGCTGACGCGTCAGCTCTGCAACACACAGTACACGCCGGAACAGGCGCAGCCAGTCTGCAGCGTCCACCCGGACGTGACCCGTTTCGTTGCGCGCAAGTTCGCAAAATCGGGTGCCGGGATGATCTTTGCCGGCTACCGTTCCTGCAAGTGGCTGCACGGCGACAAGCTGCACCGGGCATGGCTGCTGATGTGTGCGTTGACCGGCAACACCGGCCGCGAAGGCGGTGGCATGCAGGTGACGCAGCTCGCCAAGGCCGATGGCACGCTGAAGTACGTCTTCGCCGGGGTGGGGCCGCGTCTCAAGGTGGCCGCGATCTCCGTGTGGGATTACGCCCAGGGCAACGGCAAGGCATTGAACGAGAGTGCCTATGGCAGCGAACTGGCCGAGCACTTCGACCGGCATTACCGCGAATCCATCGCCAACCGCTGGTTGCCGGACTATGGGCGCATACCCTGGAAAATGGCCTTCATGGCGGGTCACAACCCCGCCAACTGGCGCGCCTCGGGCAGCTACTGGCGCCAGAACGTGTTCGAGAAGCTCGACTGCATCGTCTCCATGACGCCGGACATGAGCGTCACGGCGATGTATTCCGACTATGTGCTGCCCATCGCCCACAACTATGAGCGCCAGGACATCGTCATGGAGGGTCGGACACCCTACGTGCAGGTGCTCGACGAGGCGGTGCCGCCGCTCGGCGAGTCGGTGGATGACTACACCGCCATGGAGCGCCTGGCCGCAGCCATCAGCGCGAAGGCCCGGGCCATGAACCTGGCGCCGATCAAGGATACGTTCAACGGCCAGCCCATCGAACACGACTACACCCGGTTGCATGACCTGATGACGCTGGACGGTACGATCCGCAACAGCCGCGATATCGTGCAGTTCCTGCTCGACAATTCCCCGGGCATTCCGAAAACCAGCTACGAAGAGCTGGCGAAGAAGGGCATCCTGCGGGTCGATGATTCCGGCGAGACCCAGTTCGGGCCAAAATCACCGTATTCCTACAAGACGCTGGCCAGTACCCGGGACAAAGTACCGTATGCGACGCTGACCGGGCGCCAGCAGTTCTACATGGATCACGACTGGTTCCTGGCCGAAGGTGAGCAGTTGCCGGTCCACAAGGATCCGCTTGCCAATCCCGGGCACAAGGACCGGCTCATCATGGGCCATGCGCGCCACGGCATCCACAGCCTGTGGCGTGATGACTGGCTGATGCTGCACCTCCAGCGCGGCGAGCCCGACGTGTATATCAATAC
>CAZQGA010000348.1:0-2288 GCA_964592735.1 uncultured Chromatiaceae bacterium
GCGGTGCACGAAGAGCGGGATCGGCACGCCCCAGGCGCGCTGGCGCGACACGCACCAGTCGGGCCGGCCGGCCACCATGTTCTCGATCCGCTGCTCGCCCCAGTCGGGCACCCAGTTCACCGTCTTGATGGCCGCCAGCGCCTGGCCGCGCAGGCCGTTGCGGTCGAGGCTGATGAACCACTGCGGTGTGGCGCGGAAAATCAGCGGCGACTTGTGCCGCCAGCAGTGCGGGTAGCTGTGCGTGACCTTCTCCGCATGCAGCAGGCGGCCAGTCTCGCCGAGCAGGGCAACGATCGCCTCGTTCGCCTTGTAGATGTGCTGGCCGGCGAAACGCTCCGTGCCGGGCAGGTAGACGCCGGCACCGTCGACGGGATTCACCAGGGGCAGCTTGTTGGCCACACCTGCGGCAAAGTCGTCCTGGCCGTGTCCTGGCGCGGTATGCACGGCGCCGGTGCCCGCATCCAGCGTGACGTAGTCCGTGCCGATGACCGGCACCTGTCGCGCGTAGAACGGATGCTGCAGTTGCAGGCCCTGCATGGCGGAACCCGGGAAGCGCGCAAGCTCGCGGGCATCCTGTGCGGCGTAGCGGCGCAGTGCTGCCTGCGCCAGGTCAGCAGCAAGCACCAGACGTAGCGCCTGCCCGCCGATCACCACTTCCGCCAGCACGTACTCGATCTCCGGCCCCACCGCCACGGCCTGGTTGGCGGGCAGCGTCCAGGGCGTCGTCGTCCAGATGGGCAGGCTCACCACGGTCGCGCTGGCCGATACGCCCACACCGGCATCGGCCAGGCGCGCATAAAAACCGGCCGGCACCGCAAAATCAAAGCGCACGTCGATGGCCGTGGAGCTCTTGTCCTTGTATTCAACCTCGGCTTCCGCCAGCGCCGAACCGCAGTCGAGGCACCAGTGCACGGGCTTGTAGCCGCGCTGCACGTGGCCGTTGCCGATGATCTGCGCGAAGCCGCGCACCTGGTTTGCCTCGAAAGCGGGATCCAGGGTCAGATACGGATGGTCCCAGTCACCGAGTACACCGAGCCGGCGGAAATCGCGGCACTGGCTGTCGACCTGGGCCCGTGCATAGTTGCGGCAGGCCTCGCGGAATTGCGCCGCGTCGAGCTTCTGGCCGACCTTCCCGTGCTTCTTCTCGACCTCCAGCTCGATCGGCAGGCCGTGGCAGTCCCAGCCCGGGATATAGGGTGCATCGAAGCCCGACAGGGTCCGCGACTTCACCACCATGTCCTTCAGCACCTTGTTGACGGCATGGCCGAGGTGGATCTGGCCGTTGGCATACGGCGGCCCGTCCACCAGCAGGAAGACCGGCCGGCCGGCCGCCGCACGGCGGATGCGTCCGTAGATGTCGTCCGCCTCCCACTGGGCCAGCATCCCGGGCTCGCGCTGGGCAAGCCCCGCCTTCATGGGGAAGCCGGTCTCCGGCAGGTTCAGGGTCGCCTTGTAATCTTGTTCGCTCACGTGCCTGTCATCTCCATCACGCCGCCGCCAGGATGCGCCGGGCATCGGCCGCGTCCTGGTGCATCTGCCGCTGCAGCGCCGGCAGATCCGGAAACTTCAGCTCGTCGCGCAGCCGGGCGACGAACTGCACTTCTATATGGTGCCCGTAGATCTCGCGGTCAAAATCAAACAGGTGCACCTCGAGCAGCGGCTCGGTACCACCGATGCTCGGGCGCGTGCCAACACTCGCCACGCCCGGCAGCAGCCCGGGCCCAAGGCCGGCGACTTCGACGGCAAAAACCCCCGCCAGTGCGCTTTGCCGGCGGCAGAGATTGACGTTCGCAGTCGGCATGCCGAGTTCACGGCCGAGACGGCGCCCGCGCACCACGCGCCCGGTCATGGCATAGCGCCGGCCGAGCAGGAGGCGCGCCGTATCCATCTCCCCGGCCGCCAGCGCAGCCCGCACCGCGGTGCTGGAGACCCTCATGCCACCGACGGTCACGCTGCCGACCTGCTCGACGCCGAAGCCATGGCGTGCGCCAGCCAGCCGCAGGTCTGCCAGTGTACCGCGGCGTCCCCGCGCGAAATGGAAGTCATCGCCCACCACCAGGTGACGCACGCGCAGCCTGCGCACCAGCAGCTGCTCGATGAACTCAGCGGGTTCCAGCGCTTCCATGCGCGCATCGAACGGCGGGCAGTACATCCAGTCGAGCCCGAGCCCGTCGAGCAAGGCCGCCTTTTCGCGCAGGCGCGTCAGGCGCGCCGGTGGCTGCTCCCGGCTGAAGTACTCACGCGGCGTCGGCTCGAAGGTGAATGCCAGGGCGCCCAGGCCGCGGTGC
>CAZQGA010000349.1:0-2276 GCA_964592735.1 uncultured Chromatiaceae bacterium
GAGCGCCTCAATACGCGCCACTCCAAGCTGCAGGTGGCGGACCTGGACCTGGCCGAGCTGGTGGCGAACGTCATCACCACCGATTTTGCCGAGCAGACCGGGCAGATCAGCCTGGTGCTGCCGCCGGAGCCACTGGAGCTGGCGGGCGACGTCGCACGGTTGCGCCTGCTGGTACGCAACCTGGTGGAAAACGCGCTGCGGTACACCCCGGCGGGTGGCCAGCCCGTGGAAGTCCGCGTCGCAGCCGACGGTGCCGGCGGGCAGCTTCGCGTCCGTGACCATGGCCGTGGCATGAGCCGGCATGATCTCGACCGGGTCACGCAGCCGTTCTACCGTGCCGATCCGGCCCGCAGCCGCGCCACAGGCGGCCTCGGCCTCGGCCTCTACCTGTGCCGGCGCATCGCCGAGGCACATGGCGGCACACTGTCGCTGGCGAGCGAGCTCGGTGTCGGTACCGAGGTCACCGTGCAGTTGCCACACCGGCCACCTGCCTGAGGAACCTCCCATGACCGAGAATGGCCACTACGTCGGCAGTGCGGGCCTGTCCGTGCTGTCTGCGGTGGAGAATGCCGAGCGGGATTTCCTCGCTGGCCGCCGCCAGAAGGGCGCAGAAGTGGAGAGCGCCGTGCGCATCTTCCTGGAGATGCTGCGTGGCTTCGAGTCACTCACGTTCAGCGGGCCCTGCGTCACTGTGTTTGGCTCGGCCCGTTTCCCCGAGGGGCACGCCTACTACGAGATGGCACGGCGCCTGGGCAGTGCACTGGCGCGCGCCGGCTTTGCCGTGATGACCGGGGGCGGGCCCGGCATCATGGAGGCGGCCAACCGCGGCGCCCGCGAGGCGGGTGGCGTCAGCCTCGGCTGCAACATCCGCCTGCCGCGGGAACAGAAACCCAACCCTTACCTCGACCGCTTCGTCGAGTTCGAGCACTTCTTCGTGCGCAAGGTGATGCTCGTGAAGTACTCCTGCGCCTTCGTGGTTCTGCCCGGGGGCTTCGGTACCCTGGACGAGGCTTTCGAGGTCATGACCCTGATCCAGACGCGCAAGCTCGGCAGCTTTCCGGTTGTGGCCATGGGCGGGGAATTCTGGCAGTCGCTGCGTACCTTCCTGATGGGTACGCTGGTGCCGGAGGGCACGATCGACCGTCATGATCTCGACATGCTGAACCTCATCGATGATCCCGAGGCGGCCGTGGAATTCATCCGCCGGACGGCCGCTTGCGACAAAAAAGGAGTCTGAGACGTCTCGGCGAGCCCGGGCCCAGCCAGTCCGGCTGCGCTTGCGGTCCTGTCGATCGGTTAGCATTGTGCTCCCGGGCTGCATCCCGTCGCCCGTCCAGCAAGGAATCCCGCAATGGTCAGCAAGGACCCGGCAGCAACGCCATTCGACCAGGCGGCACAGAGTGTCGTCGAGCTCGGCAACCGTCTGCTGGATCACGATGCCAGTGCCGATCTCTGGGAGGTCGCTTCCGGCCTGCTGGCCGGCGCAATCCAGTTCTGGCTGTTTTCCCGGCAGCCTTGCGACGACCCCTTCTGCGAGCCCTGTGCCGAGGTCAGCACGGCGGAGCGGCGCCTCGCCAAGCTCATGGAGGAAGCCCGCCAGCTCGCCGAGGACAGCGACTACTACGCCTCGCCGCACGACGTGAATGCCGGTACGGCCTGAATGGCGCATGCGTTTCCCCGCCGCTTCGGTTAATCCGCATGCGCTCCTGCATCGAGCCTGTGATATATTTCGCGGCCATTGAAAACACTGGCTTTTTTCAGGTGATTCATGACGAAGATCAAGGTCACGGACCGCGAAGGCAACAAGCTTGAGGTCGAGGCAAAGGATGGCCACAGCTTGATGGAGCCCTTGCGCGACATCGAAAATGGCTTTGAGGCGCTGTGCGGTGGCCTGTGTTCCTGCTCCACCTGCCACGTCTTCGTCGAGCCCGACTGGGCAGCGAAGCTGCCGCCGCCCAAGGACGATGAGCAGGAACTCGTCGAGAGCGCTGAGAACTACCGTCCAGGCCAGTCCCGCCTGGCTTGCCAGTTGCGTGCCAGTCCGGCGATCGACGGCATCGAGGTGGAAATCGCGCCGGCAGAGTAGCCCCGGCTGTCGTTGCAGTCCGCCCCGGCCAGTGGGGGCAGGTAACGGCTGCGATGCTGCGCACTGGCCCGTTCCTGCAAGGAGCCGGCAACACTTGGACTTGCCCGGGCCGGGCGGTTAAACTGCCGCGCCCGTACCGGGACGTGGGGCGGTAGCTCAGCTGGGAGAGCGTCGCGTTCGCAATGCGAAG
>CAZQGA010000350.1:0-2260 GCA_964592735.1 uncultured Chromatiaceae bacterium
CCATTGTATATGGCTGGCCCTGACCACTGCGGCCGGCTGCCTCGACACAGGTAGCAGCCAGCCCTGGACGGCTGGGGGATCCGGCGCTAGGCCGGTGGTGGGCGAAAACCGCCGCTGGTCGCCTCGACCAGGGCTGCCAGTTCAAGCACCGTGTACTCACCCAGACAGGGGCCGATCAGCTGCAGGCCGACCGGCAACCCGTCGGCGGTGAGGCCTGCCGGCACGACGGCCGCAGGCAGGCCTGCCACCGTGGCGAGCGAACACCAGAACGACTGCTGCATGTAGGCGTACTCACGTCCGCCGAGCTGCAGGCTGCGTGCTTCGAAGGGGCGGTGATCGTGGGGCAAGGCGACAACCGGCGAAACCGGTGTGAGCAGGACGTCATAACTGCCGAAAAACCTGTCCCAGGCGAGGCGGTACGCTTCGCGATCCTCGCAGGCCCGCAGCCACTCGCGATGCGACTGCGTGACAGCCCCCGGCATCGCATTGAGCGGCGTCCAGGCCGCCGCCGGATCAGCGCGACGGGCAGCGGCGGCGAAGCCGCGATACAGATGATCGGGAAAGCTGCCGCCCATCTCGCCATACATCAGGCGAAAGAACGTATGGAAATGCGCCGCCGGGTCGAAGGCCGGACGGGCGCCTTCATCCACCACGACACCCGCTGTCCGCAGCGCTGCCACGGCCCCCGCGAGCACGGCGCCTGCGCCAGGATCGACCGGGCAGTTCGTATCGTCGAGCCAGGCGGCCACCCGCAGTTGCCGGGCGGGTGCCCGGGCCGGCGGCAGCGCGAGGCGCCAGCCGGCGGCATCCCGCGCATCGGGGCCTGCCATGACATCGAGCGCGAGGCGCAGGTCAGCCACGCGGCGCGCCAGCGGGCCGGCGACGACGAGATCCGGACGGCGCCGTTCGCCGCGCCGGGGACTGAGGATGCCGGTGGTCGGCACCACACCATAGCCCGGCTTGAGGCCGCACACACCCGTGCTGTGCGCCGGGTTGCGCAGCGAGCCGGCGAGGTCACTGCCGATTTCCAGCGGCACCACACCGGTGGCCAGCGCCACTACGGCGCCACCGCTTGAGCCGCCCGGCGTGCGCTCCGGATCCCAGGGATTGCGGGTCGTGCCGAAAACCTCGTTGAACGTCTGCACGTCCAGCGAGTAGAGCGGCACGTTGCTCTTGCCGAGGATGATTACACCCGCATCGATGAGGCGCTGCACGGCGGGCGCGGTCTGCACCGGACGATAGTCACGCAGCCCTGGTGCACCATTGACCGCCGTGAAACCCGCGACCTCGAAGCAGTCTTTCACCGTCATGGGCAGGCCGTGCAATGGCCCCAGGGTGCCACCCGCACGACGCAGGTCGTCAGCCGCCCGGGCCTGCGCCAGGGCCGCCGCAGCATCCACGGCCACGATGGCATTGAAGCGCGGATTGATCTCCCCGATGCGTGCGAGCGCACGCTGCACCAGCGCCTCGCTGGTCAGGCGGCCAGCGGCGAGCGCCGCAAGCAGATCGACGGCTGAATCGTGGGTGGCATTGCCGGTCATGGGCGCGCAGCAGCAGCCGGGAGCCGGCCAGTGGGCTCAGGACTCGGCGAGGAAATACAGGGCGATGACCTCGGCGACGCAGGCGGGCTTGGCCTGGCCCTCGATCTCGATGGTGTTCTCGAGGATGACCTGCAGCGCCCCGGCCCGCTTCTGCGCCTGCAGCAGGACGCTGCGCAAGCGTACACGGCTGCCGGCCGGCACCGGGTTCTTGAAGCGCACCTTGTTCAGGCCGTAGTTGATGGCACGCTGCAGGGTCGGCATGGTCACCAGCTTGTCCATCAGCGCCGGCAGCAGCGAGAGCACGAGATAGCCGTGGGCGATCGTCTGGCCGCCGGGCATCCCGGTGCGCGCCCGTGCGGTATCCACGTGGATCCACTGGTGGTCATCCGTGGCTTCGGCAAACTGGTTGATGCGTTGCTGGTCGACCAGCACCCAGTCCGAGACGCCGATCTCCTGGCCGATGAGCGCCTTGGCGTCATCGATGGTCCTGACAATGCGTGGAATCATGCGCAGGCGCCCTCCTCAGTGGCCGGCCGCCGCGAGGAACTCGCTGCGGTAGCGGTCGTCATCCTGGAACAGGCCGAGCATCTCGGTGGTGACCATCCGCACGTTGGCACGATGCACGCCGCGGGTGGTCATGCACTGGTGCTGCGCCTCGACCATCACCGCCACGCCGCGCGGCTCCAGCACGTCGTTGATGCAGTGGGCGATCTCGGCGG
>CAZQGA010000351.1:0-2252 GCA_964592735.1 uncultured Chromatiaceae bacterium
CGGTGGCGCAGCGCTTCTTCTTCGGCTTCATATTGTGCGGTGAGATCGCGCATCAGGCCGACAAAGCGCCGGCCTTTGGGCGAGTGGGCTTCACCCACGGACAGTGAGGCCGGGAACAGTGAGCCGTCGTGCCGCCGGGCAACCACCTCGCGACCAAAACCGATGATGTGCTGCCTGCCTGTCCTCTTATAGCGCTCGACGAAGCCCTGGTGCCCCCTGGCATCGGCTGGGGCCATCAGCATCGCGAGCGGCTTGCCGAGGGCCTCGCCCGGCGTGTAGCCAAACATGGCTTCCGCGGCCCGGTTGAACCTGAGCATGTGGCCGTCATCGTCGATGACGACGATGGCATCGACCGCAGCGTTCAGCAGGGCGTCGAATTCGCTGGCTTCGGCCGGATCGGCAGGGCCGGGCACGGCTTCTTCGGCTGGACCGGATTCGGTCACGGTGCGGGCTCTCCGGTTGGCAGGGCGCGGGGCGGGCAGAAGATACACCGCCGGGTCCGTCCACGGCCAGCGGATCCTCCGGGCGAGGGAGGCTGGCGCTAGGGCAACTCCATGAAATCGGCGGCCTGGGCGCGGTAGGTCACCGGGCTTTCGAAGCGTTTTGGTTTGATGATGAGCACATCGCAGGCGAGCCGGTCGAGTACCCGCTCGGCGGTGCTGCCAAGGAAGGCTTGCTCGAGCCGCGAGCGGTTCACGGCACCCATCACCGCCAGCTGAACACCGAGTTCCCGCGAGGCCAGCGGGATTGCCTCAGCAGGTGGCCCGCCGTGGAGATGGGTACGGCCTGGGTCTATGTCGTGTGCTGCGGCGAGGTCGCGCAGCCGGGCTGCATGTTCGACCAGCAATTCGTTGTCGAGTGTCCTGGCTCCCCTGGCGGTACAGGGCTCGCAGAAATCGGCGGACAGTGTCGTGCTGTCGTGGCAGTGGATCGCGTGCAATTCGGCACGAAGTCCGGCGGCGAGCGAGCTGGCCTGGGCGAGAATGCGGCGGTCCAGGTCAGCAGGCTTGTCGTGTTCGTGCATGGGGTCGACGAAGGCTGCGATACGGGGTGGCCCCGTCCAGGCCGGGCCTCGCACCAGCCACAGCGGTGTCGGGCAGTCGCGGATCAGGAGCCAGTCGGTGTGGGTGATCAGCGCACGGGAGAGCGCTGAGTGATAGTGGGAGCCCTTCATCACGAACGCCGGCTCGCAGCGCAGCGTTTCGCGGATAATGGCCTCATGCAATGGCCGATCCCAGACTGCCTTGGTGCTGACCTCGATGCCAGTGGATGCCCGGCCAAGGCTGTCGAGGTGTGCGAGGTGTCGTTCCAGCACGGCGCGGCGTGCTGCGCGGGGGTTGGTGGTGCGTTGCACGCCAACGGGCAGGCCCTGGTGCACGCAAATCAGCAGCTTCAGGGTCAGTCCAAGGGTGCCCGCCAGGGCCCGCGCGCGCAAGAACGCGGGCTGCTCCGTCGTCGTCGGATCAACGACGACGAGAATGCTGCGTGCCTTGGCCATGCCCTGAACTCCGCCTGTGTCCGGTCCGGAACCCATCACTCTCCACAATTCTACCCGCCTTGCAAACGGCACCCGGAATTTGCCGTCCCTGGCAAGGGCCTGTGCCGGACAGGCCGGGACAGGCATCGTGGGTGATGCCCGCCCAACACTGGCAGGGCTGGTGCTTGCTGCGGGTGCTGCCACCCGCTTCGGTGCGGCCAAGCAGCTCGCCAGGCTGGGCGCCCAGTCGATGGTCGAGCGGGCAGCGGCGCTGGCGCTTGGTTGCTGCGAGGCCGGTGTCGTGGTGGTCAGCGGTGCCTACGCGGCTGCCGTGGAAGCGGCGCTCATCAAGCTGCCGGTGCAAGTGGTGCGCAACGAGGCCTGGGCTGAGGGACTGGCCAGTTCGTTGCGCAGCGGCCTGGCTGCGATGCCGGAGGATGCCGGGGCCTGCCTGATCCTGCTGTGTGACCAGCCGGCCATCACGGCGACTGATCTTGCCGGGCTCGTCGCCGCCTGGCGTGCTGCTCCAGAACACATGGCAGCGGCGTGCTACGGGGGGGCGGCCGGGGTTCCCGCCGTCTTTCCCCGGTCGAGCTGGCCCGCACTTGCCCAATTGCGCGGGGATCAGGGGGGGCGCCGGCTGCTGGCCGCGGCGCCATGTCTCACGATGGTGGACATGCCGGCTGCTGCGCGTGACATCGATTCACCAGCCGACCTCGAGCGCCTGCAGGGCGGCTGACCGCTGTTGCCTTGCCCTGCCTGGATCCAAGGGTGT
>CAZQGA010000352.1:0-2250 GCA_964592735.1 uncultured Chromatiaceae bacterium
ACGGCAGCCGCTTCGGTGTGCCGCCTCCGCAGCGCATGGAATCGCGCGTGAAGGTCATGTCGGAAGTCTTTGGCCTCTCACCGGAAGAACGGTATCAGATTGCGGCACTGCCGCTGCGGGGAAACTGCTATATCGAAGCTGATCAGATGCCGCCGGCAGCACGCCCGCCGGCCACTGCCCCGGGTCAGCTGCCACCAGGCATCGCCATGGTTTCATTCACTCAGTGGCAGGCGGGAAACCAGGAGACACTGCTCGGGCCTGCCGGTGAAATCATCGAACTGCTATCACCACGCTAACAGGGTCAGCAGCAGATGCTGTCTCCTCGGCCATCAGACCTCGTTGTCAGCGACATAGACCTCGAGACCATCCAGGCGATCTACAATCTCGATCTGGCAGGTCAGGCGGCTGTTGCTGCGCCGGTCCCGCGCCGAGTCGAGCATCGCGTCTTCCATATCGCTCATCTGTGGAAGGCGGTCGAGCCACTCCTCGGCTACATAGGCGTGGCAGGTGGCACACGCACAGGCACCGCCGCATTCCGCAAGAATGCCGGCCACATCATGGTCAACAGCCCCTTCCATCACGGTTGAGCCACGGGCGATTTCGATTTCACGACGCTGGCCTTCGCGGTCATGGAAGATCACCCTGGGCATGATCCTGGCTCCTGATACGGGATGACAGCTGTCCCGGGTGGGTCGATCGGGCTGCTGCAGGATTTTTCAAAGAACACCGCTGCCACGGTGCTCGCGGCAGGCGATGCGATACACGGTCGATGCGATGCCGGGCTATCGGCCGGCCGGCGCTCACTGGCCCCTGTCAGCCAGCATTGCTGCGGGCAACAACCGTCCAGAGGCGGGCCAAATCGGCCATCTGCGGGTCAGCACTCACCTGCTCGAATGCCTTGGCCGCATCAGCCTTCTTGCCGAGCTTGAGGTTGGCGATCCCCAGCATCATCTGGGTCTGGTCCGGATCCCGCACATTACCCTTCTTGAGTCCGTTGCTCAGGGCACCGACTGCCTTGTCGTACTGGCCGAAGCTCAAGTACGCCATTCCCAACGCCACGTCGCCCTGGCCGGTACCGGCCTTGGCCGCATCTTTCTCGAAATGCGGAAGGGCCTGCAGATCCTTGGCAGCGGCTGCCTTGGCATCCTCATAGCGACGCTTGTAGCGGTCAGCACGGGTCTTGTCGGCCGAATCGACGACCTTGGCGGCAAAACCCGCATCCATGACCGCCTTTGCCTCGCCCGGCAGGCCGGCTTCCAGCAGCAGTTCGGCCATCTCGAGATACTGATCGGCAGACGTCAGGGTACCCACCTGCTGGGCCAGCCGGTAGGTATTGAGCATGATCCGGTCAGTGTTCTTCTCGTTGAGGCGGGTTCCGATCAGGTAGCTCCAATACTCCGGCTTCGGGTACAAGCGAACCAGCTTTTCGAGGGTCTGGGCAGCGCCCTCCTTGTCGTTGAGGTTCGTCTGGGCACTGCGTACCAGCTGCAGCCAGTTTTCATCAATCGGCTTGCCAGCCTGCTCGGCGCCCTTGATTGCGCCCTGCATGACCGAGATGGCTTCCTTGTAATTCTTCTGGAGGTAATACGCCTGACCGACGAGTACACGGGTGTCGACATCCTGCCCGCCTGCCTTGATCCAGCGCTCACCGAAGCTGGTGACCTTCGGATAGTTCTTGCCCGCTGTATTGAGCTGGACAAGCACCTTCAGGCGATCGTTGACCTGCTCCGCCGGTGTTCTGCCGGAAGCAAGGTTGTCCTCGTAGAGCCGGGCCACCTCAGGATACTTGCGCTGCTGCAGGAAAACGTAGGCCTTGAACTCGTTGATCTGGTATTGATCAAAGGCAGTCTTCCCACCCGCCCCATCAGCCTCTGCAATCTTCGCCAGCGCCTGATCCCACTGCTTCTTCTGGATCGCCTCCTGGGCTGCCTTCATCGGCTTGGCGACCTTGGCGCTGATCTTGTCCTCAGCCATGGATTGACTGGCAACCAGAAGGCTGGCCATGGCCAGCAGAGCTGCAGCAATGGCACGGAATATCGGCTTCGCTCTCATGATTTTCGGTCTCTGTGGTTGTGGCATTGCAAAATCAGACAGCGTCCGGGCGTGAAGGTTGCGCACGGACCCCGGTCACTACTCGGCGAACTGCTCCATTCCAACGAAGCCGATCTTTTCCACACCCTGGCGCTGGGCCAGCGCCAGCACCTTGGCCACCACATCATATTTGACGCGCTTGTTGGCCCGGATGTGCAG
>CAZQGA010000353.1:0-1896 GCA_964592735.1 uncultured Chromatiaceae bacterium
CTGCCCCCAACCGGGCGATGTGGCGGGGGAAACTGATGCGCGGCGGCCGGCCCGTTGGTTTCCCTGCGGTGCCGGCCGCCTGCTGTTGCTTACTCGGTGGGTGAGTCCGGGCTGCTGGTGGGAATTGGATTGCTGCTCAGGCCCCGGTAGCGGGCCTCGGCGTCGGCCTTCATGGCTTCACCCCTGGTGGTCCACTCCTTGCCATTTTCGAGCAGTCTGGCGGATTCTTTTTGCAGTTTTTCCGCCTCTTTCTGCTTCTTCTCGCCCCGTTCGGTGGCCTTGGCTCCCTTGCGGGAGAGCTTCTCACCCGCATTCCAGTCCTTGTTGATCCGGTCTGCTTCGGCCGAACGAACCGTCAATGCCTCGCCGAAGGTGGGAGGGGGCTTGCTGGTGGCACAGCCTGCCAGCAGGAGAGCGATACCCGCCATCGCAGCGGTCGTGGTTTTTTTCATGGGAAGACTCTCTATCTACAGGGTGTAACAGGAAAAACAACCGGACAAATGCCGCACGTTCCCGAACGGTGTGGACCCTTCAGGCTGGGGCGGGCAATTGCGTGGGACCGGCAGAAAACGGCACGTGCCCAATCTGGCGGCCAGCACAACTCTACCATGCAAGAGATTGCATGGGCGGTGGCCGCAAGGCCGTACTCCCGGGCGGCAGCGATGGGCACTGGCCGGCGCCAGGGGCCGGGACCCCGGCAAGCCGGTTGCGACTACAGGATCTCTGCCCGCAATTCGCTGGCTTTCTTCGGTGAGAGGAGGCCTGGTGCGATATCGAAAACCGTTTTCGCGCCGCTGTCTCCCTGCTGGCTGAGGCGCCATGCCGCGCGTGCGTAGGCCACCAGCACGCTGGCAGTGAACCCGGGGTTGCTGCCAAGTTTCAGCGAGAACTCCATGATCTGCTCGGTGTCCGTGCCGGTGGTGCCGCTGCGGATCACGAAACCGCCGTGGGGCATGGCTGCATGATCACGCTGCAGTTCCCCGGCGCTGATGAAGTTCACCGTTGTGTCGTAATCGACGAAATAGTCGGGCATCGTGACGATGGCGCGCTCGACGGCGGCGGCATCCGCACCCGCCTCGAGCACGACGAAGCATTCGCGCCGGTGCTTTTCCCGCGTCGTCAGCGCCGGGCGCCCGCCCGCGCGCACGCGGGCCATGGCTGCTACTGAGGGGATCGTGTATTGCACGGCGCCCCGCACGCCTGGCACGCGTCGCAGGGCATCTGAGTGACCCTGGCTCAGCCCCTTGCCCCAGAAGGTGTAGCCCGCGCCATCCGGCAGGACGGCTTCACCATACAGGCGCTGCAGGGAGAACAGGCCCGGATCCCAGCCGACGGCGATCACCGCCGTGCGTCCGCTGCTGCGGGCAGCGGCATCGACGGCCGCAAAGTAGTCAGGAATTTTCGCGTGCGTGTCGAAGCTGTCCACCGTATTGAAGAGGGCCGCCAGCGCCGGGCCTTGCTGGGGCAGGTCGCTCTTTGAGCCGCCGCAGAGGATGAGGACGTCGATCTTCCCGCCGAACTCCGCGATGGCGTCCATCCCGTGTACAGGCACGCCGGCCTGCTGCAATTTCAATCCGGCCGGCGGCCGGCGCGTGAACACGCCAACGAGCGTCATGTCCGGTGCGCGTGCCAGGGCGGCTTCCACGCCCCGGCCGAGGTTGCCGTAGCCAGCGATGCCGATGCGGATCTTGTTGCTCATGAATGCAGGCTCCCGATGGTGGCAGCGAGAAGGGGGTGGTGATATGCCGGTTGGAGGCGCGCATTCTACTGGCAGCGGGGTCGCGGGGAATCAGTCGGCCCGGATCCGAAACGAAAAAAAAGGCCAACGGCGGACCGTTGGCCTTTGGGGGGGGTGGCGGATGGTTGACCGCAGAACTGGGTTCTCGGTCAGCCGTT
>CAZQGA010000353.1:1906-2226 GCA_964592735.1 uncultured Chromatiaceae bacterium
ACGGTCACGTTGCTCCGTCACGCGCGGTCACAATCGACCGAAACGATCGGTCACATTCGCCGAAATACGCAGCGGGGATTTCGGGCAAGAAAAAGGGCCCGGAGACTATCCGAGCCCTTGTGATTGGTGGCGGATGGTTGACCGCAGGAATGGGTCCTCGGTCAGCGGTTTCGGAGCGGTGCGAACGAGTGCGAATTCCCGCGTAAATCACCGCGACAGCAGCTCGATGTAGGGCTGGTAGCTGTAGCTGCGATTCTTCTTCTGGCCGGTCATTTCCGTCACGATGCCCAGATCTTCCAGTACCTTGACGGCGGCAGTGG
>CAZQGA010000354.1:0-2225 GCA_964592735.1 uncultured Chromatiaceae bacterium
GCGAGACCCTGAGCTTCGGGGGCTTCCAGTTCAAGGTGTTGCAGGCCGACCGCCGCCGGGTGCACAGCCTGGAAGTCACCCCCGGGCCGGTCGTAACCGCTTGAGCGGGCGCGACAGCCCGTTCCGGCGCCTGGCCCGTTCCGCGGCTGTGCGTGGCCGGCTGCTCGCAACGCTGGCCGGCCTGGCCCTGCCGCTGGCTTTCGCGCCCTTCGGCTGGTATTGGCTGGCGCCGCTGGCCCTGTTCGCATTGTTCTCGGCCTGGGACGTGGCACCGCGCGAAGCGGCCTGGCGCGGATTCCTGTTTGGCGTGGGCGCGTTTGCTGCCGGTACCTGGTGGCTCTATGTGAGCGTACGGCTGGTCGGTGGTACGCCACTGTCGGCCGCCATCCTGCTGCTGGCGGGGCTGGTTGCGTTGATGGCCGTCTATTACGCCGCCTGTGGCTATCTCGTGGCCCGCTGGGCTACGCACTCGGTCGTCTTAAACGCCTGTGTGCTGGCGCCCGGGATCTGGGTGCTGGGCGAGTGGCTGCGCGGCTGGCTGTTCACCGGCTTCCCCTGGCTCAGCATCGGCTATGCGATGGTGGATGGACGTCTCGCGGCCTGGGCTCCGGTCGGAGGCGTCTACGGGGTGACCCTGGTGACGGCTGTCATGGCTGGTACCGTGCTGGCCCTGGTCCGTGGCAGCGCGCAGGGCCGGGCAGCAGCGTCAGTCCTGCTGCTGGTGCTGACGCTGGCCACCTGGGTGCTGTCGGGATGGCACTGGACGCGGCCGAGCGGCGCACCGCTGCGGGTGAGCCTGGTCCAGGGCGCGGTCCCGCAACTCATCAAGTGGGCGCCCGGCGAACGCCGCGCCACCATGGAGCGCTACTACGAGATGACGGCGCCATTGGCAGGGCAGGACCTCGTGGTCTGGCCGGAGGCGGCGATCCCCGTGCCGGATGACCTGGTGGGTGAATACCTGCAGGCCTTGCGCGAACTGGCCGCCAGCCTGCACACGCAACTGCTGGTTGGCATCCTCACCCACGACCTGGTGAGCGATGAATACCGCAATTCGCTGCTGGCGCTGGGCGAGAGCCCGGGTGTCTACCACAAGCGCCACCTGGTGCCGTTCGGCGAGTTCTTCCCGGTTCCGGCCTTGGTGCGCAGCTGGATGCGCATGGCCAACCTGCCCTATGACGACATCGCTGCCGGCAGCCACGACCAGTTGCCACTGCAGGCAGGCGGGGTGGCGCTGGCGCCGACCATCTGCTACGAGGATGCCTACGGTGCCGAGCAGCTCGCCTTCCTGCCGCAGGCGCAGCTGCTGGTCAACGTCAGCAACGATGCCTGGTTCGGCGACACGATCGCGCCCCACCAGCACCTGCAGATGGCGCGCATGCGCGCCCTGGAGACCGGCCGTTATCTCGTCCGCAGCACCAATACGGGGCTCACTGCCATCATCGACCAGCGCGGCAAGGTGAAGTCCGAGGCGCCACAGTTCGAGCCCTATGTCCTTCGTGGCGAGGCCCAGCCCTACGAAGGTGCCACGCCCTACGTGCGCACGGGCAATGTTCCGGTCGTCCTGCTGGCTCTGGCCGGCGTGGCCGCGGCGCTGCTCGCACGGTGGCGGAGTGCCTGAGCACACCGGGTGGCCGGGAGGCGAAGGCCGTGCCGCTGCCCCTGGTGTATCCTTCCCGCCTCCCGATGACGATGACCACCGCCGTGACTGAAGTCCCCTACCGGCCCGCCGAGGTCGAAGCTGAAGCCCAGGCCTGCTGGGATGCCAACCACTCCTTCCGCGCCACCGAGGATCCCGCGAAGGAGAAGTTCTATTGCCTCTCCATGTTCCCGTACCCGAGCGGCCGGCTGCACATGGGCCACGTGCGCAACTACACCATCGGCGACGTCATCAGCCGGTACCAGCGCATGTGCGGGCGCAACGTGCTGCAGCCGATGGGCTGGGACGCCTTCGGCCTGCCCGCGGAAAACGCCGCCATGGCCAATGGCGTGCCGCCGGCGCAGTGGACCTGGGACAACATCAACTACATGCGCCGACAGCTCAAGAGCCTCGGCCTGGCCATCGACTGGAGCCGCGAGCTCGCCACCTGCCAGCCGGAGTACTACCGCTGGAACCAGTGGCTGTTCCTGCGCATGCGCGAGAGAGGCATCGCCTACAAGAAGACCGGCGTGGTGAACTGGGATCCCGTTGACCAGACCGTGCTCGCCAATGAGCAGGTGGTGGACGG
>CAZQGA010000355.1:0-2215 GCA_964592735.1 uncultured Chromatiaceae bacterium
GTCATCGGCAAGGAGGTGATGAATCGCGCCTGGGCGGTCATGGATGGTGATATTGCTGCGGTGCCGGTGCCCGGTGCGGCGTGGCTGTTTGCTTCTGCCCTCGGCATCTTCGGCTGGATGCGCCGGCAGATCCCGTAACAGCGGGGCCGGGCCGAAGGCCCGGGCTTGCGGATGCTCACATCAGGCCGGGAGCCGGTGGCGCCGGTCCGGCCAGGTCTTCGGGTTGCGATCTGGCGCTTTGATGCCACACAGGGGCGGCGGCTGGCTAAACTGAACAGCCAACCGGGCTACCCGTGGAATGCCATGCGCACCTTCATCGACGCCAACGGCCGCGACTGGCAGGCCGCACTGCTCGAAACCTCCTACGGCAACGTGGTGCTCATCTTCAGCCCGCTGCAGGAAAACATCATCCGCAAGTGGGTGATGCCCACACCGAACATGGTCGCGGCCGACCAGTACCTGACCGGGCTCAACGACACGGAACTCCTGGCCCTGCTCGCCGAGTCCGAGCCGTGGGATCCGTCGACTGCTGGCTCATGAGGCCGGGGCAACAGTGCCGGGTCGAAGGTTCGAACTTATTGGCGGGCTTTGATCGATAACCGGCACGACGGCGCTGGTAGACCTTCGAACCGGCACCATATTGACTTATGTTGAATCCATGACCGCGGGTGCGCGTCCAGACGACCGGCTGAAATTGACGAGGGCTCGGGCGAGGCGGATAGTTTCACCAGTCCGGCTTATCCAGCCGTGGCGTTTGCAGCAAAGCGCAAAACTCCCGGACTCACAGTCCGCGGGCCTGGCCCAGGAGGGAGAAACAATGAAAACAACAGGGGTTCGATCCGGCAACCACGCGATCACCAGCCTGGTCGCTTTGGCGTTCAGTGTCTGTTGTGTGATTCCGTTGCAGGCAACTGCAGCGCCGGTTGCTTTCACGATAGCGACGGGCGCCGTACGCAGCGCCGACGGCACTGCCCAATGCATGGACGTCGGCACTTTCGACACCACTGGGCAAAGCCAGTCCGCCTGCAGCCGGCAATTCAAGGTCAGTGGCTATGGCAGTTATTCCACCGTGGCGCAGTATGGCAACCTGGGTGCGCAGTCAGAGGCGACCTCCAACAATTTGCCGGCGCTCAACCAGGGCGGCAGCGCTGCTGCTTCGGCTGAATTCCAGGAGGCGTTCACTTTCCAGTCCAGCCCGTGTAGCACGGGTGGCTGTATGGTGCCAGGCTCTTTCACGGTCATCGCAATGCTCGAGGGCAGCGCGTATGCACTTCACGGCGGCGATGCCCATGGCAGCCTGGATCTGAGCCTGACGAACCTGAGTGATCCCGTTTCCGGACGGAGCTCTCAATCGGCGATGATCAAGACAGCCTTGATTGGCGGCGGTGGGACCAGTACGAATGGCCCTTGTGGCCCCAGCACCGGAGATTTAGAGAATGGATTATTTGCCTCCGGCCAGTGCGTGCTGACTGTGACGGTGCCGTGGAATGTCGGGGATACGGTTCGCCTCTACGCAGGTCTGCAGGTGTACGCGATGGCCAGACCCACCGCAGATCCTGTCACGGGCGACCTCCTGCCCGGATTGGCGAGTGCGCATTTTGGTAATACGGCGAAGATCATGGGCATCGCCATGTATGACGGCGACGGCAATCGCCTGGAGGATGTTGCGTTCACGACGGCCAGCGGGACCGCGTATCCAGCCCTGGTACCGCTGCCCGCTGCCGCGTGGCTGTTCGGTACCGGCCTGCTCGGCTTGGGTGTGGCAGCGCGGCGGCGCAGGTGCCCGGCTCGATGACGGATCAGGCCGCGTAAACGGCGGTTTCAGCTCGCGTACCTGGTTGAGCGGCGCCTCAGCCCACCTTCGGCAGGTGCTTCAGCGATTCGGCGATCGCTTCGGCCGGGTACTCGTAGTTCTGCAGGCTGCCGGAGAAGTAACGGTCATAGGAGGTCATGTCGAAGTGGCCGTGGCCGGAGAGATTGACGAGCAGCACCTTCGGCTCGCCAGTCTTCGTGCATTCCTTCGCGGCGCGGATCGTTGCCGCCAGCGCATGCGTTGATTCCGGTGCCGGCACGATGCCTTCGGTGCGGGCGAACTGCACGCCGGCCTCGAAGGTCTCGAGCTGCGGGATCGCCACTGCTTCCACCAGGCCGGCATCGACGAGCTGGCTCACCAGCGGCGAGGCGCCGTGGTAGCGCAGGCCGCCGGCGTGGATGC
>CAZQGA010000356.1:0-2214 GCA_964592735.1 uncultured Chromatiaceae bacterium
CTCGAGGCGGCCCGGCCGATGCCCTGCACCGCCGAGCGGCTGGCTGCGTCCGGTGCGCAGGCCGCAGCGCCGATTTACGGCGTCTGGGTTTACGACCCGCGTGATAACACCCAGCTGCCGGTGGTGGTGCCCGAGGAGGGCGCCATGTACACGGATGTGGTGGCGCTCGAGTTGCGTGCCCTGCCGCCGGTGATCTTCGACAAGGAAAGCACCGGCGAGCTCGATGCCGCACTCCTTGCCGAAGGCATGGGCCTCATCAAGGTGCGCAGCGTCTATGACATCGACGGGGTTCCATCACGAAACATTGCCGCGACCGCCGATCCGGCCGCCACCACGGCGGACCAGCGTCCTGCCCGGTTCCTGCGCCTCGAGAAGGCGGTGGCGATCCCGGATCGCCTGGTACGCAATTTCAATGCGGCCGCATTCGGTGTCTCGGGCGGGCAGGGCATGCGCGAAATCCTCGGCTACACGATGATCGAGCCGGACGGCTCAGTCGTGGTGAAAGTACCGGCCAACGTCCCGCTGGCGCTCAGCGTGCTCGACAGGTATGGGCGGCGCACCTCGGCGCGCCACCAGAACTGGCTGCAGCTCCGCCCCGGGGAGGTGCGCAGCTGCAATGGCTGCCACGATACCCGCGAGCAGCTCTCGCATGGTCGTGACGGCTTGTTCGCCAGTGCCTGGGCCGGGGCCACCGTCGATGGCCAGCCCTTCCCGCACGCCAGCCCCGCGCTCTTTGCCGATATGGGCGAGACGATGGCCGAAGCGCGAGCCCGCATTTCCTGCGGAACGGACGCCTGTGCTGCGATTGTTCCCGGCATGGACATCCGCTTCGACGACGTCTGGACGGATGCGGCTGCCTCGGGCCGCCCGCCCGATGCGGGCTTCGCCTGGCGTTATGCGGACCTCACGACGCCGGCGCCGGCCAGTGCGGGCTGTCAGCTGGCCTGGACGCCCCAGTGCCGTGCCACGATCAATTACGAAACGCACATCCATCCGCTCTGGGCGGTGAACCGCCAGGTGCTCGATGGAGGCGGGATGGTCGTCGCCGACCACAGCTGCACGAGCTGCCACAGCGCCGTGGATGGCGGTGGTGGAGCCCAGGTGCCCGCGGCACAGCTGGACCTGTCCGCCGGTGCTTCGGACCTTCGCCCGGCTTATTTCAAGTCCTACGCGGAACTCTTTGTTGCCGACAATGAGCAGACGCTCAGCGGTGGAGCCTTGCAGGACGTGCTCGTGCCGCAGCTCGACCCGGACACGGGCCAGCCGGTTGTCGATCCGGATACCGGCGACCCGCTGTACAGCAATGTCACGGTGAATCCGGTGATGTCCACGGCGGGCGCGTTGGGCTCGCCGGGCTTCTTCAACCGCTTTCTCCCCGGCGGCAGCCATGCCGGCTGGCTGACTGGTGCCGAGATCAGGTTGCTGGCCGAATGGGTGGACCTCGGCGGCCAGTACTACAACAACCCCTTTGACGCTC
Organism: uncultured Chromatiaceae bacterium; assembly: GCA_964592735.1. Classification (GTDB taxonomy): domain Bacteria; phylum Pseudomonadota; class Gammaproteobacteria; order Steroidobacterales; genus QUBU01. The sequence continues at coordinate 1,478 of CAZQGA010000356.1, forward strand.
CGCTCAACTGAAGCGCATGCACACCAGGGTCCTCATCTTCCTGCTGGCCACGCTTGTCCTGGTTGCGCCTGCTTATGCAAAACCGACGACCGTCAAGGTTACTGTGGCCGAGCCCTACATCGAGATGCGGACCGGGCCTGGGCAGGGCTATCCGGTCTTCCACGTCGCCGACCGCGGCGCAGCGATCGAAGTGCTGCGCCGGCGGACCACCTGGTTCGAGGTGCGCACCGAGCGGGGCGTGAAGGGCTGGGTGGACGAGGAGCATCTGTCCAGGACGCTGCAGGCCGACGGGGCGCCACTGGCAATCAGTCGGCCCGGGCGGGATGACTTCGAGGGCCGGCACTGGGAGGCGTACTTCAGCCTCGGGGATTTCGACGGTGCCAGTTCGATCTCGCTGACGGGCGCCTGGCGCATGAGTACCAATCTCGCCGTCGAACTGCAGGGCGTGCAGATCACCGGAAATTACTCCGATGGCTGGATGGCGGGCGTACGGCTCGTGCACACGCCGTTTCCCGGGTGGCGCATCGCTCCGTATCTGCTGCTCGGCACCGGCGTCATCAGCATCAGTCCACGCTCGAGTCTCGTGACCACCGAGGATCGTACCGACCAGTACGCGCAGGCGGGCTTCGGCCTGCGCGCCTACCTGACCAGGCGTTTCATGTTCCGCGCCGAGTACACGGGTGACATCGTGTTCACGAGCCGGGACGACAACGAGGAAGTGGAAGAATGGAAAGCAG
>CAZQGA010000357.1:0-2208 GCA_964592735.1 uncultured Chromatiaceae bacterium
TGCTGATCGGTACTGCGCTGAGTCTCGCGTTGCTGCGCGACCGGCTGCTTGCCGCCCTGGGCAGCCTGGTGGCACGGCGCAAACCTGAGCTGGAACCCCTGGCCAGCCCGGCAGCATCGCAGGCTCCCGCACCCAGACCGCTACCCCAGTTCAGCAGGCCGCCGGTCGTGGTCGAGCCGTCCATGGTCGTGGAAGAACACCCTGCCGTGGAGCCGGACAAAGACCTGCCGACAGAACAGCATGAAACGGTGGAGCCCTCGGTAACCGTGGAGCAACTCGCCGCCGTCGGCCCCGCAGCGGGTGTGGATCTTGCCAGACTCTTTGGCGAGGAGCCTGATCTGCCACTCTTTGGCGATCCCGCTGATGGACTGCCCACTGCCGCCGACCTGGACCTCGACCTGGGCGCAGCCGGCAGCGACGATGCCGTGGACCAGGACATCGGCTGGATCGGTGACGACACCGCGCTCACGCCCACCACCCAGTCCGCGACGCTTGCAGACGATGGCGGCGCCGAAACAGTCGAGCACATCGACCTGCAAACCCTGACCCATCGCGCCAGCGATGACCCAGCCATTTCGCAAACGCTGAAGGACGCGCTCAACCTGCTGGAGAGTGACTATGAAGACGAGCTCACCGCCAGCCAGGTCATCGACCGCAACAAGCTCCAGCAACTCCTCGATGAGGATGCTGCGGACGACACCTTCATCCGCACCGGTACCGACCTGAGGCCGCACCGGCGCTGAAAGCCACTTCAATCCGGCTTGCGCGCGACATCAAGGCCATCGACACCGCGCCAACCACGTGGCAGGACCAGTCCACGATGGCCGCGCTCGCCGGCGTAATGGGCAAGATCGGCAGACTTCAGCGTCATCTGCCGCTGGCCACTGCTGACGAGCAGGCCATCGGCCGGACCGAGCACAGCCACCGCAACCAGCCGTTCCTCGCCTGATTTCAGCTTCGCCGCCGGGATGCCGAGGATGCGGTTGCCCTTGCCCCGCGGCAACTCCGGCAGGTCGGCAGCCGGAAACACCAGCAGGTATCCGCCGGAGCTGACGGCAGCCACCTGGGCAGTCCCGGCAGACCCGGCCGGCGGACAGGGCGCCGGTATCAGCACATCCCAGCCCGGCTTCAGGTTCAGGGCTGCCTTGCCCGCACGGTTGCGGCTGTGCAATTCCCCGAGCCTGACGAAAAAGCCATATCCGGCCGTGCTCGCCACCAGCCAGCGTGCATCGGGCTCACCGAGCATGACACCGCGAAAACTCGCGCCATCCGGCGGATTGAGCCGACCCGAGAGTGGCTCACCCTGGCCACGTGCCGAAGGCAGTGAGTGCGCCGGCAGGCTGTAGGCACGCCCGGTCGAATCGAGGAAGACCGCCAGCTGGGTGCTCCGGCCCCGCGTTGCGCAGAGAAAGCCATCCCCGGTCTTGAAGCTGAGGCTCTCCGGATCGATGTCGTGACCCTTCGCCGCCCGTGCCCAGCCCCGCTGCGACAGCACAACCGTCACCGGTTCGGCAGCGACCAGTTCTTCCTCGGCCATCGCCTGCGCGGCGGCCCGCTCCACCACCCGCGTACGCCGCTCGTCGCCGTACTCGCCAGCCAGCTCCTCGATTTCACCCCGGACGAGGGCACGCAGCTTCGCCGGGCTGCCCAGGATCGCAGCCAGGCGATCACGCTCTGCAGCCAGCTCCTGCTGCTCACCACGGATCTTCATTTCCTCGAGTTTCGCGAGGTAACGCAGCCGCAGGTTGAGGATGGCCTCCGCCTGGACGTCGGTCAGCCTGAATTTTCTCATCAGGACGGACTTCGGCTCATCCTCGTGGCGGATGATGCGAATGACCTCATCGATGTTGAGATAGGCGACCAGCAGGCCATCGAGGATGTGCAGACGCTCCTCGACCTTCTCGAGCCGGAACTTCAGCCGCCTGGTCACCGTCCCGAGCCTGAACCCGAGCCAGTCCACCAGCAGCGTGCGCAGGTCCCGCACTGCCGGCTTGCCATCCGTACCGATGACATTCAGATTGACGCGCAGCGTCCGCTCCAGGTCCGTCGTCGCGAACAGGTGCAGCATCAGCGCCTCGATGTCCACGCGGCCGGAGCGCACACTGATCACCAGCCGCGTCGGCTCCTCCTCATCGGACTCGTCACGCAGGTCTTCCACCATCGGCAGCTTCTTCGCACGCATCTGCGTGGCGATCTGCTCCAGCACCC
>CAZQGA010000358.1:0-2204 GCA_964592735.1 uncultured Chromatiaceae bacterium
GGTGCGGGTAGGAGGAGAGGCCGCCACCCGGCTGCAGTTCGCGGCGGAAGTGGTGGAGCTGTTCCAGCGTCAGCCGCCCCTCGAGGAAGGCGCGGGCATAGATGCCCGGTGCCGCGTGGGCCTGGATGGTGACCAGGTCACCGCCGTAGTCAGGCCCGCGGTTGCGGAAGAAGTGGTGCAGGCCCACCTCCAGCATGGTGGCCGCCGATGCGTAGGTGCCAATGTGGCCGCCGACGCCAGCGCCGCTGTCGTAACCCTGCAGCACCATCGCCATGGCGTTCCAGCGCAGGATGTTCTCGATCCGCTCCTCGGTGGCGATATCGCCTGGATAGGCTGGTTGCTGTGCCAGCGGAATCGTATTCCGATAGGGCGTGTTCAGGGTGGCATCCTCGACGATGACATGCGCATCGGCGAGGTAATCGCGCAGCGCGCGGAAGATATGCTTGGCCCGTTCCGGCCCGTCGGCCTGCAACAGGGATTCCATCGACTCCAGCCACTCGTCGAGTTCCAGGTCCTGGCTGGAGATGTCCTCGTCTTGCGCCGTCATGCGCCCAGCTCCTCGCGGCCCATCGGGGTCAGCCTCGGTATCGCTGCCAGCATAGCGGTTTTTCGTGGTGAGTTGCCCCTGTGGAGCCTGCGTGTCCGCCGGCAGGCAACATGCCCTCCGGCGGCTTGCCGGGAGTGATGAGGAGGCATATGGTCGGCCTGCCCGGGAACAGGCAGGAGGCGGTTTGATGGCGACAGTGAAGATCGGTACGACGGCGCGACGGGAGCTGCTGCGTTTCATGCTGCAGTCGCCATTGTTCTGGGCTGCGGCGGGAACGGCACCTGCTGCCTGGGGGCGGCCGGAACTGGCGATGCCGGTGAGTGCGGCTGACGCACTCGATGTGTTCCAGCTGGAACGCGTCGCCATGCAGAAATTGCCGCTGCCAGCCATCCATTACATCGTCAACGGGGCCGATGATGGCAGGACAATGCAGGCCAACCGGGATGTCTTCGACGCCTGGGCGATCCGCGTGCGCCGCCTGATCGATGTCAGCCACATCGATCTCGGGACGACGGTGCTCGGTGAGAAGCTCGACGTGCCGATCATCCTGGCGCCAGTCGGCAACCAGCAGTCGATCCATCCTGATGGCGAACTGGCGAGCGCACGGGCTGCGCGTGCCAGCGGCAACCTGATGATTGCCTCGACGGTCACGAACTACAGCGTTGGCGCAATCGCCGCCGCTTCCGGGCCGTTATGGTTCCAGTTGTACGCTTCTCCCGATCATGGCCTCATGGAAAAGCTGATTCGCGATGCCGAGGCTGCCGGTTGTCGAGTCCTGGTGTTGACCGTGGATTCCAACACACGCGGCAACCGGGAGGGTGAGGCCTGGTGGGGGCGGGTGGCCGCGGGCACGGAGGGCGGCCACCAGCCGGCCTTGCCGCTCGGCAATTTTGCCGGCATCACGGGCCGGCCCCGGGTCGGGGATATCGCCCTGGCCTGGGACATCATCGAGTGGATCCGGGCACGAACGGCGATGAAGCTGGTGCTCAAGGGCATCGTCACCCGTGAGGATGCGGCACTCGCGGTACAGCGCGGTGTTGATGGTCTCATCGTGTCGAACCATGGCGGCCGGCAGGAAGAGAGCCTGCGGGGCACGCTGGCCTGCCTGCCGGAGGTGGTGGAGGCAGCGGCCGGCCGTATCCCGGTGCTGATCGACGGCGGATTTCGGCGCGGCACCGATATCTTCAAGGCGCTGGCGCTCGGTGCGAGTGCCGTCTGCATCGGCCGACCCTATCTCTGGGGTCTCGGTGCCTACGGTGAGGAGGGTGTGAGCCGCGTACTGGCGATCCTGCACGAAGAACTCCGGCGCATCATGCAGTTCGCGGGGACGACGTCACTGGCGGCGATCAGGCCGTCGTATCTGGAGCGACGGTCCTGATGCGGTCTTGATCGTGTGGAAGCCGCTGCCATTATCGTGAGGTTATTACTACGGGCCTGGTACCCGCGTTGCGACCGCTCTTGCGGCGATGCTGCGGTGGCCCTTGCGGCCGGAGTCTCCGCAGTCGCTCCCCGATACCCGCTTGGTGCGGAGACCCCGGCCTCCGGGCCACTCAGCACCTGCGGGAAAATACCGACTGCACTGAGCCGCCTGGACGCCCTTGCGGCGGATACCCCCGAACAAAGCGAATCACGTGGAGCGACTTCGGGGGTATCCGCC
>CAZQGA010000359.1:0-2194 GCA_964592735.1 uncultured Chromatiaceae bacterium
ATCTCGCCGATCAGGCGCAGGGCGTCAGCCCGGAAATCGCCGGCCGAATAGCTCTCCCAGGGATCACGGATGTCGAGCAGATGATGGGGCACCGCCGCCCGGCTCGCCGCGCCTGGCTTGGCAGTGCCAATATCCATGTGCCGATACACCATCGCCGAATCGACGCTGATGATCTCGACGTCGAATCGCTCAGCCAGCCGCAGCGCGAGTTCCGTCTTCCCGGTTCCGGTCGGGCCGAGAATGCCGATTGCAGCCGCTCCAGCCATCGGGTGCGTCAGTGCTGGCGCGCTGTCAGCGGCCACGCAGGAACAGCCGGTCGAGATCCTGCATCGACAGCTCGGTCCAGGTCGGGCGCCCGTGGCTGCACTGGTTGCTGCGATCGGTCGTTTCCATGGCGCGCAGCAGGGCATTCATTTCCGCCGTGGAAAGCTGGCGGTTGGCGCGCACCGCGGAGTGGCAGGCGAGCGTGGAGAGGGCCGCGTCCATACGCTGTTCGAGGCGGCAGCTGCGCCCGTCGGTGCAGAGGTCGGCGAGCAGGTCACGCACCAACTGGTCGACGTCAGCGGCCGCCAGCAGTGCTGGAACCGCCCGGATCATCACGAGGGCCGGGCCGGCACGCTCGATCTGGAAGCCGTAGCGCTGCAGGCTGCCGCCCTGCTCCTCGACCCAGCCCGCCTCACTGCTGCCCACCGCCAGACTGTGCGGAACCAGCAACGGCTGGCTGGGAACACCAGCCCCTGCGGCCTGCGCCTTCAGCCTCTCGTAGGTGACGCGCTCGTGTGCCGCGTGCATGTCGATGATGGCGAGGCCGCGGGCGGTCTGCGCCAGGATGTAGACTCCACCCAGCTGCCCCAGTGCATACCCGAGCGCCGGCACCTGCGCGTCCCCATCGGGTACTGGCGTGGCCTGCGCAGTGGCAGGCTTCGCGGGCGCTGCCGCCAGGGCTGCGTAGGCCGCCATCGAGTCACGCACCGTACCGCCGGGACTGCCGAACAAGGCGAGCGGGGCCGCTGATGCGACTCCCGGTACAGCAACCGTTGGCGCGGTGCCCGCCGGACCGGGGCGGGTCGCCGCAAGGGCGGACTCCACGGCACGCCGGATGAAATCGTGAATCATGCCGGGCTCGCGGAAGCGCACTTCGAGCTTGGCCGGATGGGCATTGACGTCCACCAGGGCCGGATCCATCTCGAGGAACAGGACGAACCCCGGGAAACGCCCGTGGTAAAGGACATCCTGGTAGGCCAGCCGCACGGCACTGGCCACCAGCTTGTCACGCACGGCACGGCCGTTGATGTAGAAATGCTGCTGGTCTGGCTGGCCGCGCGAGAACGTCGGCTGCGAAATCCAGCCCACCAGCCGCAATCCGCCAGCCTCGCGCTCGAGGTGCAACAGGCTGGCGACGAATTCCTCGCCACTCAGCAGGGCAATGCGGCGCTCCCGTGCGTTGCGCTCCGCGGCCACCGGAAGATCAAACAGCTGACGCCGGTTGTGACTGAGACGGAACGAGACCCCGAAGCGGCCCAGTGCGATACGTTCGACGACTGCCTGCAGGTGCTGGAACTCGGTACGCCCCGAACGCAGGAACCTGCGCCTGGCGGGTGTATTGAAAAAAAGATCCCGGACCTCCACCGTCGTTCCCGGTGGGTGCGCAGCAGGCGCCGGGCCTTCGAGGTGGCCGCCTTCACAGCTCACCGTGAACGCACCCTGTGCCTCCCGCTGCCGCGATGTCAGCTGCAGGCGGGAGACGGAGGCGATGCTGGGCAAGGCCTCACCGCGGAAGCCGAGTGAGGCGATGCGCGCAAGGTCATCGAGGCTCTCGATTTTGCTGGTGGCATGGCGGCCAAGCGCCAACGCGAGTTCTTCCGGCGCAATGCCAATGCCGTCGTCACGTACCCGCACCAGGCGGATGCCGCCCTCCTCGATGTCGACCTCGATCCGGGCGGCACCGGCATCCAGGGCATTCTCCAGCAACTCCTTCACCACCGAGGCGGGGCGCTCCACGACCTCGCCGGCGGCGATCTGGTTGACGAGATGGGCGGGCAGCTCACGAATCGGCATGTGGCGATTGTTTCAAACCGCTGCACGGCTGTCATGGCCAGCGATGCCGGCCCATGCCACGGCTCCCGTACTGCCGACCCGCGCCGGTCAGGTTTCCTGCGCGGCCGGGATGCGCAGGATCTGGCCGGGGAGCACC
>CAZQGA010000360.1:0-2193 GCA_964592735.1 uncultured Chromatiaceae bacterium
GACGTAATCCGGCCCATGGGCATTTACCAGCACCGTATCCTGCCCTGGCTGATCGACCGCGGCATGCGCAACCGCGTCATGGCCGGGTATCGGGTGCGGATCCCGGCCCGGGCCTGCGGACGTGTGCTGGAACTCGGTACCGGAGCGGGGCTGAACTTCCCCCTCTACACCGGCGCGGTAACACAGCTGTTTGCCCTGGAGCCATCCGACGTCCTGCGGGAAAAAGCGGCAGCCCATGCTGACTCCCTGCCATTCCCGGTGACCCTGGTCGGCAGCGGTGCAGAATCCATCCCGCTGGAAGACGCCACGATGGACACCGTGGTCACGACCTGGACGCTTTGCTCCATCCCGGATCTCGCGGCTGCACTCGCTGAGGTTCACCGTGTCCTCAAGCCCGGCGGGCGCCTGCTGTTCCTGGAGCACGGTCGGTCCCCTGATCCTGCAATCGCCCGCCGGCAGGACCGCCTCGCTGCCCCGATGCGCCTGCTGGCCGGCTGCAACCCGAACCGCAGCATCGATATAGCCATCGAATCCGCCGGCTTGCGCTTCACCGCCATCGAGAGAACCTGCATCGAAGGCCCGCGATTCCTCGCCTACCATTTCATCGGTGAAGCAGAGAGGGCTTGAGCCTGCCAGCCGCAGAACCGCAGCCAGCCCGTACGAAATGGGCTTGGGCTGTGCAGGCGCCTCCGCTAGACTGCCGCAGCCATGGATACCAAGATGACTGCACGTCCCCTGGACGGCTTCCGCGTCCTCGAGCTCGGCCAGCTCCTGGCTGGCCCCTTTACCACCAGCATCCTCGGCTACTTTGGTGCCGAGGTCATCAAGATCGAACCTCCGGGAAGCGGCGATCCCATCCGCAGCTGGCGCGTCATGAAGGATGGCGTCTCCCTCTGGTGGCACAGCCTCGGGCGCAACAAGAAGTGCGTGACAGTCAACCTGCGCTCGGCCAGGGGCCAGGAAATCATCCGCCAGCTGGCGGCAAAATCTGACATCCTCGTCGAGAATTTCCGCCCCGGCACCCTGGAGAAGTGGGGTCTCGGCCCCGACGACCTGCGCAAGACCCACCCCGAACTGATCTACGCCCGCATCTCCGGCTATGGCCAGACGGGTCCCTACGCATCACGGACCGGCTTTGCCTCGGTCTGCGAGGGCATGGGCGGCTTCCGCTACGTCAATGGTTTTCCCGGCGAGGCACCCGTACGCCCCAACCTCAGCCTGGGCGATACGCTGGCAGCCGTGCACAGCGTCATCGGCATCCTGCTGGCCTGCGTGCACCGGCTCAAGACCAATGGCAACCCCGGGCAGGTGATCGACACAGCCATCTATGAAGCCGTCTTCAACATGATGGAGGGTATTGTGCCGGAGTACTCGGGCGCCGGCGTTGTGCGCGAACCCTCCGGCTCCACCCTCACCGGCATCGTGCCGACCAACACCTACCGGTGCAAGGATGGCCGGTTCGTCATTATTGGCGGCAACGGCGATTCCATCTACAAGCGCCTCATGAATGCCATGGGCCGACCGGACCTGGCTGATGATCCACGCATGGCGAACAACGCCGGGCGCGTCAAACACGAAAAGGAACTCGACACCGCCATCACGGCATGGACCAGCACACTCGACTCCAGCGAGGTGCTCGCAGCGCTCGAACGTGTCGACGTGCCTGCCGGACCCATCTACAGCGTGGTCGACATGATGAACGATGAGCATTTCAGGGCACGCGGCCTGTTCGAGCAGGTCGAGGTCAACGGCTCAGCCCTGACCATTCCCGCGATGGCACCTCGCCTCAGTGATACACCCGGCCGGACGGAATGGCCCGGACCGGAAATCGGTGCCCACAACCGCGAGATCTTCGGCACCCTGCTCGGCTACAGCGACGCTGAGATCGAGACCCTGCTGCGCGATGGGGTGATCTGACGCCACCCGGCGCACGCCGGAGCAGCCGGTGGCAGGCTAGAGCAAAGCGCGCAGCCGCAACAGGCTGCCGAGTACACCGAGTGTCCCGACAAGACGCTGCGGCAGCGCACCACGCCTGAGCAGCCAGGCCACGCCAATGCCGGCGCCCAGCACCACGGGATTCGACAGCCAGTTTCGCAGCTTTGCCAGCCTGGCATCACAACGATCCGCCACCACGAGGAGGTCCTGGCTGGCCGCAGCGGCAGTCTCGCGCTCGGCAGCACATCGTGCCAGCAG
>CAZQGA010000361.1:0-2180 GCA_964592735.1 uncultured Chromatiaceae bacterium
ACCACCACGGCAGCGAGCTACGTCTGCGGCGAGGGCAACTTCCTCGGTGGCGTGGGTGCCAACGGTTGCCTCAACCTGGGCCTGGGCGATGACGGCGTCCTGGGCAGCTCCGCGGCCTACAACGTCGGCGGCAACGCCAACTGCGTGCAGCGCACCATCGGTGGCGACGACGTGAGCACCGGCAACGTGCGCACGCTCACCAACACCGCCGGTGGCAGTGGTTGCGATGCGGGTGACGGTGCCTTCAACCTGTGGACGGTCGTGCAGAACGACCTCGCCACGGGCGGGAACCTCATCATCTCCAACGGCATTGCGATTACCGCCGCCAACACGGCCTACCTGACGTTTGCCCCCGCCGCCGTGGTGCCGGTCCCGGCTGCCGCCTGGCTGCTGGCCCCGGCCGTCCTGGCTGCCGGTCGCTTCAGCCGCCGCCGCAAGGCTGCCTGAACGCCCATCGGCTAAAGCACGTCCACGTGCCTGAAAAACCCCGCCCTTGTGGCGGGGTTTTTTTTGGTGCCGGTGTTACGGTTGTTCGGTTACGTCTGCACCGGATGGTGGCCAGGGCACGCAACGGCGTAACCGAACAACCGTAACACCGGCACCTGGCTCCCTGATCGTTTGCGCTAGGATGTGCCGTCTTTTCAGGACGGGCAGAACATCGCATGCGGAGTCTGGGGATTGTCTTCATGCTGGCTGGAATGACCCTGGCGGCAACCGCCTCGGCGGGCCCCTGGCTCCTGCCCGGCGACACCGGTCTGCGCCACGACCTGCAACTGCTCGCCGATGCCGGGGTGATCGGCACGCCGCTGACCGCCTGGCCGCTCTCCTGGGGCGACATCGCCGCGCAGCTCAATGGACGTGACCAGGTACCCGATGCGGTGGCACCCGCCCTCGCCCGCGTGCAGGCGCGCCTGCGCGAGGCAGGACCCGCCGGCGGGCTGCGCCTGGGCACCGACATGAGCCTCGGCAGCCAACCCCGGCTCATCCGTGATTTCGAAGACGTCCCGCGCGAAAAGGCGGAGATCGCCGCGCAGGTCGAGTGGATGGGCGACCGCACGGCCGTGCGCCTCGTCGCACAGGCGGTCACCGACCCCGACGACGACCGTGAACTGCGTGCGGATGGCAGCTACGCCGGCCTCGTACTCGGCAACTGGATGTTCGCCGCCGCGATGACCGACCGCTGGTGGGGCCCCGGCTGGCAGGGCAGCATGATCCTTTCGAACAACGCCCGGCCCATGCCGGCCTTCACCATCGACCGCAATTCCACCGCGCCCTTCGAATCGAAATGGCTGGGCTGGATCGGCCACTGGGACTTCAGCGCACTCTGGGGCTTCCTCGAACACGACCGCGCCGTGCCCAACGCGCGCTTCTTCGCCCTGCGCCTCACCGCGCGGCCGGCAAGCTGGCTCGAGCTGGGGCTGTCACGCACGGCGATGTGGTGCGGCGAAGGGCGGCCCTGCGGCTTTGGCACCTTCGTCGACCTCCTCACCGGCAAGGACAATGCGGGGGACAATGTCTCCTTCGCCGACGAACCCGGCAACCAGCTCGGCGGCTATGACATCCGCCTCAGCGGGGCCGGCCTTGGCATCCCCGTCGCCCTCTACACGCAGCGCATCGGCGAGGACGAGCAAAACCTGCGCCCCTCGCTCTTCCACACGCAGGCAGGCATGGAAACCTGGGGGCGGCTCGGCGTGCTCGGTGACTACCGGCTCTACCTGGAGGTGTCCGACACGCTCTGCGGCGGCAACATCACCGGCGGCGGCGACCCGGACTGCGCCTACGAGCATCACATCTACCGCACCGGCATGCGCTACCGGGGCCGCAGCATCGCCCACAGCTTCGACAACGACGCCAGGGTCTGGACGCTCGGGGCAATGCTCAACGAGGACGGCGGCAACTCCTGGGTCGCGAGCCTCGCCGCCGGGGACCTCAACCGCGAGGGCGGGCCGAGCACCACCAACACCGTGGCCGCCATGGAGACGGCCTACCGCAGCGCAAGCCTGGTGCATCGCCGGCGCCTGCCGCTCGGTGAATTCCAGGCCGCTGCGGGCCTCGAATCCTTCGACAACCGCGTCACCGGCCAGACCGACAACGACTGGCGCATCAGCCTCAACTGGCGCCGCGACTGGTAAGGATAAGGTGCCGGGAGTTCGGTTTCGGAAACCGGAATACGTCAGGGG
>CAZQGA010000362.1:0-2179 GCA_964592735.1 uncultured Chromatiaceae bacterium
CTGGGCAACTCGTGGTGTGGGTGATGACCTGGAACCTGTACCGGGGCAGGTCGAACACGATGGCAAGGTCCTGGAAATCCATGAAGCGGCGCACGACTGGCCAGAGCGCTTTGTAGGCGGCCTCTTTGGCGCTGAAGACCAGCATGCCGTCTGCGCCTGCAGTGTCACTGATGCGCAGGCGGCTGGCTTCCTCGGGTCGACACACGGTAGCCATGAGCATTGGATCGAGGGCGGTGGTCGTCTCGATATCGAGGCCAAGGGCAGCAAAGTTGCTGGTACGGGCGGCTGCTGCCGCAGCCAGGCCACCGGCATGGGAAATGCTGCCGACGATGCCGGCGGGCCACAGCGGCTCGCGATGGGAACCCATGCCAATGCCCGTTGGTGGCACGCCAAGGACGTTGAGTGCGTGCCGGGCGCAGGCACGGCCGAGGCGAAATTCCGCCAGTCGGGCAGGTACGAAGCCGGTCGCGGCCGCCGCCTCCTCCGGCAACAGGCTCCAGGCCGTGGGCATCGCCTCCAGCCAGCTGCAGGCGATGCCAGCCGGGAAGAGTTCCTGGAGCCTCTCCTGCGGCGCTGGCTGACGGCTGGACGGGTCCATGGGCCCGAGTTTGCCGGCTGCCGGCAGGGCTGCCAATGGGCAGCAGTACTTTCCCGGACGGGCGCAGTAGAATCGCGGCTCCCTCCTGCCCGGCATTGTGCATCATGCGCGTGAAGACCCGATTTGCTCCCAGTCCAACCGGCTTCCTCCACATCGGTGGCGTTCGCACGGCGCTTTTTTCCTGGCTCTTCGCGCGTCATCACGGCGGTGCATTCGTGCTGCGTATCGAGGACACCGACCGCGAACGTTCCACGGAGGCGTCGATCCAGGCGATCCTGGAGGGCATGGCATGGGTTGGTCTCGACTACGACGAGGGGCCTTTTCGCCAGACTGACCGCTTCGGCCGCTATGCGGCGGTTGCCGAGGAATTGCTTGCCAGCGGCAGCGCTTACCGCTGCTATTGCTCCCGTGAAGAACTCGAAGCGATGCGTGCTGCACAGGTGACGCGGGGTGAAAACCCGCGTTATGACGGTCGCTGCCGCGGCCGCAAGACGCCGGTGGCCGGCGTCAGCCCGGTCATCCGCCTGCGCAGTCCCCGCGAAGGCACGGTGACCGTGCACGATCTGGTGCGTGGCGACGTCAGTTTCAATAACGCTGACCTGGACGACGTCATCCTGATGCGCGCGGATGGCGTGCCAACCTTCCATTTCGGTGTGGTCGTCGATGACGCAGACATGGGGATCACCCATGTGATTCGCGGTGATGACCACCTGCCCAACACGCCGCGTCACATCCATATCCAGCAGGCGCTTGGTGTGCCGGTACCGGTTTACGCACACCTGCCGATGATCCTTGGTCCTGATGGCGCGCGCCTGTCCAAGCGTCACGGTGCGGTGAATGTCCTCGAGTACCGCGAGCGCGGTTATCTCCCGGATGCACTGCTGAATTACCTGGTGCGTCTGGGCTGGGCCTGCGGCGACCAGGAAGTGTTCACGCGTGAGGAGATGATCCGCCTGTTCGATGTTGCCACAGTCAATTCAGCGGCCGCGCGTTTCGATCCTGACAAGCTCAACTGGCTTAACCAGCAGTACATCCTTGCTCGTGATCGTCAGCAACTCGCTGGTGAACTCGGTGAGTTCATGGACCGGCGTGGCCTGTCGCCGGATGGCGGGCCACCGCTCGAGCAGGTCGTCGATGCCTACCGTGAGCGGGCGGTGACCCTGGAGAGCATGGTGGAGGCGAGCTGGTATGCCTTCAACGAGCTCGAAGCCATTGAGCCGAAGGCAGCGAGCCAGCATCTCAAGCTTGCTGCGGTGCCCGCGCTTACCCAGGTGCTGGCGGGCCTCGAGGCGCTGGGAGAGTGGCGGCGTGAGCCGATCCACGCCGTGCTGCAGGCAGTTGCCGCAGGCCTCGGCATCGGGTTCGGCAAGATCGGGCAGCCGCTGCGCGTTGCAGTCACTGGCGGTACCGTGTCACCACCCATCGATGTGACGCTGGAACTGGTTGGCCGTGACCGGGTGCTCGCGCGGTTGCGCCATGCGTTGCAACTCGCGCAGGAGCAGCCGCCTGTTTCTTGACAGCCCACGGGGGCTTGCGTACAGTCCGCTGCCGCGTGGGGCTATAGCTCAGCTGGGAGAGCGC
>CAZQGA010000363.1:0-2165 GCA_964592735.1 uncultured Chromatiaceae bacterium
GGCCCGGCATGGTGAACAGGCCGTTGCTGCGCAGGCTCTTCTTGATCACGCCGTTCAGCGAGTCAAACACCGAGGCTACCTGCTTGCGGGAGAGCTTCGTGTCCTTCGCGATTGCGTTCAGGATCTCCGACTTCGTCGGTGCGCCACCCTTTTTCGCCATTTTTCCAATACTCCGTGAGAGTGAGAGATGTAGTCCCGGGAGCGGAGTATAAACGCGGTTTTACGCGGCCAAGAGGAAATTTTTTCTTCCGCCGGGCCTCGTGAGCCTGCTTTTACAGGGCTTTCCTCACTCCCTGGCCAGGCCGGGCTGGTCCCGCTTCAGCCGCCCCGGCCCTGCGGTATGATCCAGCCATGTTTTCCCTTTTGATCCTCGGCATGGCCGCCGCCGCTGGTGTGGCCGGGTTATGGGCTTTCCTGCAGTGGCGGCAGACCCGCTCCCTGCTGCTGCTTTTCAACCTGCTGGTGCTGGGTGCGGCAGTCCTCCATGCACTGATTGCCGGTGCCGGTCGCTGGTCGGGACCTGGCCAGGAATTGCGGGGCTACTACGTCCTGCCCCTGCTCCTCGCCATCGCCGCACTGCCGGCGTCCCTCTTCAGTTTTGCCGGCATCAGCCGCGCCAGCGGCTTTGCCTGGGCGCGGATCGACTGGGGTCACGGGATCGTCGACATCATTGCCGTTGGCCTGCTTATCTACAGTTTGTCGGGGATTTTCGCAGTCCAGACCCTGGCACCGGCGTGCTGGGCCGACGTCGTCTGGTACCTGCCTTCCGTGCCGCCGCCCTTGTACTGTCCGGGGCACGCGCCCGAGATCGTCATGCCTCCACGCATACACTGGGTACCGGTGGTCGTGCTGGCGGCCTATTTCAGCCTGGGAGCCGGCCTCTGGTGGCGCCAGGGCTGGCCCTGGTTGCTGGTGGGGATGGGGCTCGGCATCGTCCTCCTGCTGACGCCGCTGACCTGGGGCCCGGTGCCGCGCTTTGCCGGTGAGCTGATCTGCGCCGTGGCCATCACGCTGGTGGCGGTCCGGCATGCCCGCAGCCAGCCGCCGCGTCCTGCGCGGGCGGAGTCTGCACCGGACGCCTGAGGCCGGTTCCTCCCCGATCATGGCGAACTGGCAGGTCTACATGCTCGAGTGCGCTGATCGCAGCCTTTACACGGGGATTGCCCGGGACGTCAGCGCCCGCCTGGCTGCGCACAACCGGGGCCGTGGCGCCCGCTACACCCGCGGCCGGTTGCCGGTCCGGCTGGTCTACCTGGAACCGGCTGCAGACCGTGGCGCCGCCCTCCGGCGTGAATATGCGATCAAGCAACTGGGGGTGGCTGCCAAGCGCGCCCTCGCCAGCCATCCGATGAAGGGGGAAGAGTGATGCCATCCATCCGGCACCGAATCCTGACGGTGGCTCTGGCCACCATCATGACCCTGCCAGCCACCCTGGCGCAGGCCGCTGACCCGCCAGCCGAGGGTCCATTCATCGTCATCCAGGCGGGTGAGCTGCTGGCGGTGCCAGGCTCCGCGCCGAAGCGCAACCAGACCCTGGTGATCCGCGGCCCGCGCATCGTCGCCGTCCGCGACGGCATCCTGGGCGTCGAAGCCGTGACCGACGCGGGCGCAAGCCCGGTGGAAGTCATCGACCTGCGTGACCGCTTCGTCATGCCCGGGCTGATCGACACCCATACGCACCTGATGTGGTCGGGCAGCGACCGGCCGCCGAAGAAGGCGGACTCGATGACCGATGCCGACCTCACGCTCTGGGCGTTGCGCAGCGCCCGCACCACGCTGATGGCCGGCTTCACGACGGTGCGCGACCAGGCTTCCGCACCCCATCCGATATTCGCCGTGCGTGACTGGATCAACGCGGGCAAGTTCCTCGGGCCCCGCATCCTGGCTGCCGGCATTCCGGTGGGTGCGCTGGGTGGCCATGGCGACATGACCAGGGAAGGCACGAGCCCGACTGATATCAATGGCAGCGGCTTGTGCAGCAGCGTGGAAAGCTGCCGGCGCGCCGTGCGCATGCAGCACAAGCTCGGCGCCGACGTCATCAAGATGATGGCGACGGGCGGTTTTGCCGACTCGACGGGCACCTCACAGCGGTTTTTCCTCGACGAAATGCAGGCCACGGTGGAGGCAGCCCACCAGCTCGGCATGATCGTCGGCACCCATGCCTA
>CAZQGA010000364.1:0-2147 GCA_964592735.1 uncultured Chromatiaceae bacterium
ATGGCGCCCTTGGCGTAGGAGCTCACCTGCGAATTGGGGCTGTTCTCGTCGGGATGGTAATACTTGATCCACGCATCGAAACTCGCCTCCTCGAGCGTCTGTCGCCGCCGTCCGGCGCTGCGGTAGACCGCGGTGAGCGTACGGCCCAACAACTCCAGATAACCCTCGACGCTGATGAGCCCGCTGCGCAACAGGGCAAGATCATCGTAATAGGAGGTAATGCCCTCAAAGATCCACAACTGCCGGGTATAGGCCTCACGACCCAGGTCGGCGCCAGCCAGTTCAGCCGGGCGGATGCGCTTCACATGCCAGGCATGGAAGTACTCATGACTCACCAGGCCGAGAAACCTGCGGTACTCGGCACTGTTGGCAACCTGCCCCCGCCGCGGCAGGTGATTGCGGTGGCACACGAGGGCCGAGGATGCCCTGTGCTCGAGCCCACCAATGCCATCACCCGTCAACCGCGTGAGAAAGAGGTAGCGCTCCATGGGTGCTGGTGCGCCGAAAAACGCGATCTGCCAGGCGCACAGCTTCGCCAGATCCGCCTGTAGGCGCATAAGGTCGGCGTCATGGCGGCCAGCCAGCACCAGCGCATGGGGCGTTCCCGCTGCCTCGAACTCAACCACGGTCAGCGCGCCCATCAGCACCGGGTGATCGATAAGTGCCGCATAGCCGTCCGCCGCGAAGGCACCGAATTCCCACGCCGTCCCGGTGAGGCGCGGCAGCATGGTTGCCACCTGCCAGTCCACAGCAGCCGCATCCTCACCCGGACTGAGGTGAACCAGGTGCTGGTCGTCTTCGCGACCATGGACACGCAGGAATATGCTTGAGCCGTTGAAGAAAGCGCCCGCCGGCTCAAGGTGGGCACCGCGCACCGACAGGTCATTGGCGTAAATCTCGGCACGCAGAACCAGGTCGCCTTCGACAGGGGCTGCACGCCAGGTGGATTTATCCACCTTGCGTAACGGCACAGCCCCCCCCTCGCAGCTTGCCTCCAGGGCTACGACATGGCGCGCAAAGTCACGGATCATGTAACTGCCCGGAACCCAGGCCGGGAGCGACACCAGCTGTCCCCCAGGATCCGGGCTACGAATGCGGCAAATCACCTCCAGAATGCGGGTGCCCGCAGCACGAGGCCGCACGTGGTAGCTCAGTGCGTCATCGGCCGGGGACCGGTTCTGCTCGCTCATGGCGAAACTCTAGCAGTTCGGCACGGCACTCTGGAGCGTCCCTGTTTCACGCTCCGCGGTCACGTTCCTGCCGGACCCGGTGGTCCGCATACGGTTTCATGAGTTTGAAAAACACGCCGTTGGCGTCAGATACCGCGATCACCACCCCACGCCAGCCGTCGAGGAACCCGCGGCGCAGAACCAGGGTGCGGAAGAACGCCCAGGCCGTGCGCATGAGGATGACGCTGATCGATCCCGTCCGCAGCAGTTGCCCGCGCCGCAACTCGGAGTAGCGATTGACCTTGACCAGAAAGTCGCCGATCTCATCAACCGCCTGGTGATGCAATTCTCCGGCCAGGCGCCTGACGGCACCCTGCGGAACCGTGCGGATCTTCTCGTGGACCCGGGCATCGTCGTAACCGGTCGCAGTCCGGTTGAAAAGACGCAGGAGCCAATCATCATCCCAGCCCGAATGACGGACTTCACGCCCCATGAAGTAATTGACACGCTGCACGGCGTACACCGTCCGTTCATCACGAAGATCCGCCGCAAATATGGCGGCAGAAAGCTGTTCGGAAACCACCTCGTCCGCATCCACTGCAAAAACCCAGTCATGGGCGGCCAGCGAGGTCGCCAGCTGCTTGGTCGGGCCAAATCCAAGAAATTCCCCGGCACGTACCACGACATTCGGATACTGCCGGGCGATGTCGAGCGTCCTGTCCGTGGAGCCGTTGTCGTAGAGCAGCACCTCCGGGAAGGCAGCCAGGCTCTGCAGAGTTGCGCCGATGGTCTGATCTGCGTTGCGGACGATGATGACTGCGGATACAGGCGGTACGGTAGTCACGGAAAGGCACTGCGGGAGAATGGGGTTGCTGGCGACAACCTGCCGGGAGATCCATTGTTTTTGGGGCTAACCCGGCCCCTGCAGCAAGCACCACGGGTCAGACAAATGAAAAAGCCGCCCCGGGATGACCGGGG
>CAZQGA010000365.1:0-2139 GCA_964592735.1 uncultured Chromatiaceae bacterium
CCGGCACCCGCCAGCGCAGGTGCGTAAGGGATGTAGGGAGGTGCAACCAGCATGATCCGCCTTGGTGCCTTGCCTGCAGCAGGCGCCCGGGTAGTCAGCTGCAGCAATGCCGGCAGCAGCAGCGTGAACTCGCCCATGCCATGGGCATCGACGAGAACCTCGGTCAACTGCCCCAGTGGCCAGCCACCGCCGAGGACCTGGTCGAGTTCCGGCCAGCCTGTCGGCACCCCCCCGGCCACGGCTGCCGCTGCATGCCCCGCCCGCCAGATGCGTGCATCCTGCAGCAACTGCTCCAGCTTTTCTGGCGATGCCACAGCACCACCCTCATCATCAGGAGAGACGGTTGCGCAAGACGCCGACCACCACGCCCTCGATCATCATCGGGTCTTCCTGGAGATCAACGCGGATCGGTTCGAAATCAGGATTCTCCGGTAGCAGCCATACCACCGGACCTTCCTGACGATAGCGCTTGACGGTAACCTCCTCCTCAAGCCTCGCCACCACCACCTGCCCATTACGCACCTCGGGTGTACGACAAACGGCAACGAGGTCGCCGTCCAGTATCCCTGCCCCCTTCATGCTCATGCCCTGCACGCGCAGCAGGTAGTGTGGCTTCGGATTGAACAGCGAAGTATCGATACGATAGCGGCCTTCGATATTTTCCTGTGCCAGGATCGGACGGCCGGCGGCGACACGGCCGATGAGGGGCAATCCACCCGGGTCACGCAGCGCACCGCTGAGCTGGATACCGCGCGAGGCGCCCGGCAATAACTCGATGACCCCCTTGCGCTGCAGAGCCCGCAGATGCTCCTCGGCGGCGTTGGCAGAGCGGAAGCCCAGTGCCCGGGCGATCTCCACACGTGTCGGTGGCATTCCTGTTTCATCGATAAATGACTGGATAAAATCAAGGATTTCCGCTTGACGGGCTGTTAGCTCAGTCATGACAAATGCCTGTATGTATTTACAGGCATGTAATTATATACAGTTACCTGCCGTGTGCAAGCACAGCTGGAGCATTCCCCGCCAGGCAGGCAGACAGGCAATCGTCGGCTTCATGACCGGCTCCAGTCAGCTACCCTTCCTGCATCAACAACCGATGGCCAGGAAACAGGAACAATCGTCGGCACCGGTACGCACAGCCCTGATATCAGCACTGGTCGGCAAGCCGATTCACAACAGGACTCCACGTTGCGAAGCACTCGGGATTCCTTCATAGTTATGTCCGCTTTGAGGGAGGCTCTCGCCAGCTTTCTCCATGCGTTTTGGTGCGGCATTCGCCGCATTTCTGTAAGAACATCAATCCAGAGGACTTGTGATGAACACAAAGCTCGCAATTAAGGCAGGCGCCGTTGCCCTCGCCATGGTGATGGCAACCGGTTGCTCGACGGTCGCACAGAAGGACTTCGACGCGCTGAGCGTCAAGGTCGACCAGCTGGCCCGTGACGCCGCGGCAGCCAAGTCTGCTGCCGACGCCGCCAGCGCTGCCTCCAGCGAGGCTGGCCAGAAGGCTTCCGCCGCGCAGAGCACCGCCAACCAGGCGCTCAATGCAGCCAACCAGAGCCAGGCCTGCTGCGACGCCACCAACGAAAAGATCGACCGGATGTTCAAGCGCAGCCAGGCCAAGTAAAGCAGGTCTGAGTCATGCAAAAAGGCCGCAGCTTTTGCTGCGGCCTTTTTTATTTGTGACTTGAAAGCCAGCCATACCCGGGCTGGCTACCGACGCGGGTATTTCGCATCCATGCGGTGCTGTGCCTGTGGATTGCGCACTGCCCCAGTGCTGGCCGCAGCAGCCCCGTCATCTGCGCTTGCCGACTGCAGTGGCCCGCCAACCCGCACGGGAATGCCCAGGCTGGCGCGATACGCCTCCTCCACCAGAGCCCAGTCCACCTGGGCCGGACGACCCTCGGTAGCACGTACGTAGAGCGCCATGATGTCCGTCATGCCATGGTCGCCGGCCCCGGCATCACCCTCCAGATGCGGGTGCACCTCGAGGTACAGCCCGTCGGCTGCCCAGCCGAACTTGTAGGGCTGATTGACAATCTGCACCGGCGTACCCACCGGCACCCGCGGGAACAGCCACTCGATATCTTCCGGGTACATGCGGATGCAGCCGTGGGTGACCTGCATGCCAATGCCGAC
>CAZQGA010000366.1:0-2137 GCA_964592735.1 uncultured Chromatiaceae bacterium
CCCTTGCCGAGCGAGGAGACGACGCCACCGGTCACGAACACATAGCGCGGCATGAAGATCCCATCCAGAAAAGCGCACGCCCGGCCCGGTTCTCACCCCTGCCCGGGCCACTGCGAAGAAGTCGCCAGATGGGAGAAGAACGTTACCAGACTCGCCGGGGGGAATAAAGGCAAGCTCGATACCCAATCCACCAAATAAAAACGGGACCGGCGCTGAAGCATCGGTCCCGTCCTGAAAGGGAGAAAGGCTTTTGAAACGAAAATATCGATGCCTAGGTCCGTGCCACCCGCCGCCGCACCAGGCCCAACACGCCCAGCCCGCCGCCCAGCAGCCACGCGGCTGCCGGCACTGGAACCAGGGCATCGCCGGGGCTCACGGCCCAGGCGTAGAGCTTGTAGCTCTTGTCATAGCTGGACTGGTGGCCGTTGCCAAAGCCGAAGTACCACGCATCACTGGAGTTGGGCGCATAAGCATTACCCGACCAATAATAGCTGGGCTGAATATTGGAGAACGGGCCCGTGTTCGTCAGGCAGCGGTTAGGCTCACCGGCACAGCCGGTTGGGCTGCCGCCAGTACCGTAAAGCGGCAGGTTTCCGAGTTCGGCGTAGTACAAATGCGCCATTTCGCCGGTAGAGAGATCAACGTTGTAGCCACAGTCTGTGCCGCCGTAGGCCCAATCGCAGCCGGGCACGCCCGTGTCCACGATGCCCGGCAGCCGCCAGTTGCTCGCCCCGAGGTAGTTCGCCGAGTTCATCGCCGCGATCCACGCCTGGGCAGCAGTCCAGTTGAGGTCGCCGTTCGCATAGATCCCGGCAACACCAAACGTATTGGTCTGTGCCAGGTTCGCATCAGCGAGCCAGGTGACGTTGATGTCCGTGTCGTAGTAAGCCTGTCCGCCCGCACGACTCAAGAGCGCTGGGTTCGCGCTGCCTGCTGCCAGCAGCACAGCCAGTCCTGCCATCGTTCTGTTCGTGAAACGCATTTCTTGGTCCGTCGTCCGGTCAGGCCGGCAGTCGCATGCCATGAAAGTTGGCGATCGCACAATCGCCAATACGCCATGCAGGGGAACTTACCGACCCTCCGGGATTCCGTCAATTTCCCCTCAACATAAGATGCAGCCCCCTCCCCCGGCCAGAAGGCATAACGGCCGGCATAAGGTGCCGGTACTTCGGTTTCGGAAACTCGTCACGGTCAAACCGAAAACGAAGTACCGGCACCCGGGCGTACCCAGGCCTGAGCTGCCAGCTACAGCCGCAGCCGCTGCGTGTCCGTGAGCGCAGGGCGTGCGGGCCATGCCGGACACAGCGCCTCGATGACTGTCATGAGATCATCAAGTGCCCGGAAAAGATCGGCCGGCGCCGCCTCCGTGCCTTGCTGAATACAAACGGGTGGCACCCAGGCGAGCGGCTGGACTTCCGGCGCCTTACTCGGCGAGAAGCTGTTCAAGCAGATCCCCCTTCTCGAACAAGTCAAAGTAAGTCCGTAGCTCTCCGATAGCAACCCTGCCGCGATTGGCGCGCAGGAGCGCGCGAATATCCTCCAGGTCCTGCGTGCGCCGCGGATCATTGACGAACCCCTGGAGCTTGAAGGCGATCAGGCCCTCGAGACTGACCACGCGCAGTTTCCCAAACGGGGTTTCATGCTCTACGGCTGACACGAGTAGAGCCCTGGCTGCAGGCCGGTTCGCGAAGAGGAAGTCGACCCGCTCATCACCACGGACGTAGTTGGCGGCATCGCCGGAGCGGTGGAGGCACTGGTAACCCAGACGCAGCAGCTCGGCATCGATGGCGGCGGCAAGCCCACCGTCGGCCAGCAGGTCCACATCCGTCGTGGCGCGGATCACCCGGTAAGGCGCCAGGGCCAGCCCGCCGATCAGGGCCGTGGATACGCCGGCAGCCTCCAGTGCTGCCAACACCTCGCGGATCTGCCGGCCTAAACGCGATATGGGAGCCATGGGCTCATGGTGCCAATGCGGCTGGCGTGTGTCGAATGCAAGGACAAACCACAAGGTGCCGGTACTTCGGGTTCGGCTTTGGTTTCGGTTTGACCGTAGCGAGTTTCCGCAACCGAAGTACCGGCACCTATTCCCCGATTCCCCCCGCACGCGGAGGCCGGCTTCGCCGGCAGCAGCGGCGAA
>CAZQGA010000367.1:0-2124 GCA_964592735.1 uncultured Chromatiaceae bacterium
CGCTGGAACTCGGGCAGGGCCATGTGGCCGCTGTCGATGTGGTCGAGGATGGTCGAGATCTTCATGTCGTGCGGGTCCTTTCCGTCGGGCGTCTCGCAAGCGGCAAGGGTATGGCGTAAGGCACAGGGCGCAAGCACCTGTGTCACGGCTTTATCTCCGGGGGGGGGGGCATCCTTGTCGCCTCATAGGCCCGGCGATGAGGGCAGGCCTGTGGCTGATCAGCGGCTCAGACCAGTCGCGTCCTGCCAGTGACCAGTTCCAGCATGAAGGCCTGCCTGAGATCCCGGGCCCTGAACAGGGCGTAGTCCCTGTGCTGATTTGGCATCCATGTCGCCGTAGAACGCCTGTGCTATAACCCCGCCATCCCAACTCCGGAGCTGCCACCCCATGCCGTCGCTCATCAATCGCCGCCACGTCCTGCGTACCTTGGGTGCTGCGGCTACGGTGGCCGCAGCACCCGGCCTGGTCAGCAGTTGCAGCCGGCGCGGGCGGGATGCGGATGTCATCGTCGTCGGCGCGGGGCTCGCGGGCCTGAATGCGGCGCTGATCCTCGAGGAGCAGGGGCTCAAGGTGCTGGTGCTGGAGGCGAGCCCGCGTATCGGCGGCCGGGTCTATACGCTCGATGACGTGCCGGGCCGGCCGGAGGCGGGCGGCACCGAGATCGGTGCGGGCTATGCCCGGGTGCGCGACATGATCGCGCGGATCGGCGGGCTGGAGCTCAAGCCCTGGCTCGACACGGTGCGCATGCCGCTCGGCGTACAAGTGGACGGCGTCGTGATGGCGGAGAAGGATTGGCCGACCAGCCCGGTGAATCGCCTGGTCGGGCCGGAGCGCGGCCTGTCACCGATGGTGCTGATGGGCCTGTACCTGCCGCGTCCGCTGCCGCTGCAGGACCTCGACAGCTGGCTGGCACCGGAGGCTGCGGCCCTCGACATTCCCTACAGCGACGAGCTGCGCGCGCGCGGGGCGAGCGATGAGGCAGTGCGCCTGATCGCCCACTCTGTCCCGGCGCAGGATGCGAACGGCGTGTCCGCGCTCTGGCAGTACCGCGGCTTCCGTGCGGCGGGCGCGATGGGTGCGCTCGACCGGCTCACCGCAGGGGCGAGCCGCCTGACCGACGGCATGCGGGCGATGCTCAAGGGCGACGTGCATCTGGACTCGGCCGTCGCCGGCCTGCGCACGCAGGCCGATGCTGTGGAGGTGAAGACCCGCGCTGGCCAGCGTTACCGCGCGAGCCATGTCGTCTGCACCGTGCCGCTGACGGCGCTGCGCGGGATCGCCCTCGATCCCGTGCTGCCGCCGCTGCAGGCCGAGGCGGTCGCGAACATCCCCTATGCGCCGATGACGAGCATCTTCTTCAGCCTGGGCGGACCTTACTGGGAGGACGATGGCCTGCCGCCAGGCTTCTCCTCGGGTAACGGCCCGTTCGGCAGCGTCCTGCCGTTCACGACTGCGCATGGCGACTACCTCTGGGCGATAGTCCGCGATCCCGCCTGGGGCGCGCTGGACGATGCGGAAGTCAGTGCCCGGGCACTCGCCGAACTCAACCGCATCCGCCCGGGTACGCGCGGGCAGGTCGCGGTCTCCGCTGTCGTGAACTGGACGCGTGACCCCTGGACCCAGGGGCACCTCAGCTATCGTCATCCCGGGCAGATCACGCGCTTTGGCAACAACATCGCCACGGCGCATGGCCGCCTGCATTTCGCGGGCGAGCATACCGCGGTGCTGATGGCGGGCAGCATGGAAGGGGCGATGGAGTCGGGCGAGCGCGCGGCGCTGGAAGTTCTCAACGCCGCCTGATGGTCTGCTGGGCGGAGCCGGCCCGCAGCGCCGGGCCGCTCAAAGCTCCCCGACCGCCTGCCGCAGCCGCAGTTGCCCGAGCGTCACGTCGAGCTGGGCGTTGTCGTGGTTGGCGACAGCTTTCAGGCGCAGCGCCTCGGCGTCGAGCACCACGGTGTTCGTCGCGAGCCCGACAGCGTACTGCTCGCGGGCGACGCGCAGGTTTTCCTCCGCCTGCTCGACGGCTTCGCGGGTGACCGGCACGCGGGCCGTGGCCTCCTCCAGATCGAGCCAGGCCTGGCGGACCTCCAGTGCGACGCGGGATTTGAGGTCGTCGCTATCGCG
>CAZQGA010000368.1:0-2122 GCA_964592735.1 uncultured Chromatiaceae bacterium
CGTACGGCCGGTTTTCACCACTCCACCGGTCTCGTGTGCCTTGGCCTCGAGCACCTCCTGCAGATGCCTGAGTGCCGGCAACAGCTCCTCACCCAGCACCAGGGCGGCGCTGACGTGGATGGCCGTCGGGATGACGTCATTGCTGCTCTGGCCCATGTTGACGTCATCGTTCGGGTGAATGCCAGCGCTGCCGTGCTTGTTGGCAAGGTGGGCGATCACCTCGTTGGCATTCATGTTGGAACTGGTGCCCGAACCCGTCTGGAACACGTCGATCGGAAACTGCCCATCAAATTTGCCTTCGGCAACTTCGAGGGCCGCCGCCTGGATCACCCGCGCCTTGGCCGTCGCCAGCAGGCCGAGCTCACCGTTGGCGCCCGCGGCCGCCCACTTGATCAGGCCGAGTGCACGAATGAATGCACGCGGCATGGCCAGGCCGCTGATTGGAAAATTGTCCACGGCGCGCTGGGTCTGTGCTCCCCACATGGCCTGCTCGGGCACGCGCAGTTCGCCCATGCTGTCGCGCTCGACCCGGTATCCGTTGTCTGCCATTACCTGCTCCTGGATTGCCGCCGGCCCGGGGCCGCCATTCGCGGTCCGGGCCATGCCTTGGTGTATGATTCGGGCCGCAAAGTATAGGTCTTTTCCGGCAGACGGACATGAATGAACATCTGGCGTTGACGGCAATTTCCCCCCTGGACGGCCGCTATGCCGCCAAACTCGATGCATGCCGGGAATTGTTCAGCGAGCAGGGCCTGATCAAGCGCCGCCTCCTCGTGGAAGTGCGTTGGCTGCAGTTCCTCGCCAAGCGCCCGGACCTGACGGACTTTCCAGAGGTTTCCCCCGTCGTCCATGACTGGCTCGATCGCCTCGTCACCAATTTCGGCTACCAGGAGGCAAGCCGGGTCAAGACCATCGAGAAGACCACCAACCACGACGTCAAGGCAGTCGAGTACTACATCAGCGAGCAGCTGGCGGAAGGTGCAGAGCTCTCGCGCCTGCGTCCCTTCGTGCATTTCGCCTGCACTTCCGAGGACATCAACAACCTCGCCTACGCGTTGATCCTGCGCAGCGCACGCGATGAACATCTGGTGCCCGCCTTGCGCACACTGGTGACCCGCCTGCGCAATATGGCGCGCGCCACTGCGGACATGCCCATGCTTTCACGCACCCACGGGCAGCCTGCGAGCCCGACCACGCTCGGCAAGGAACTCGCCAATTTTGCCTGGCGCCTGCAGCGCCAGCTCGCCACCCTGGAGGCGGTTCCCGTGCTCGCCAAAATGAATGGCGCGGTCGGCAATTTCAACGCCCATGTCATTGCCTATCCAGGCATCGACTGGCCAGCGCTGTCAGGTGACTTCCTCCGCTCACTGGGCCTCGAACCCAATCCGCTCACGACGCAGATCGAGCCGCACGACTGGATGGCCGAATACTTCGACGCACTGGCGCGGATCAACACCATCCTCATCGATGCCGCACGCGACTTCTGGGCCTATATTTCCATCGGTTACTTCCGCCAGCGGCCAAAGGCACACGAAGTCGGCTCTTCGACGATGCCGCACAAGATCAATCCGATTGACTTCGAGAACGCCGAGGGCAACCTCGGCGTTGCCAATGCCCTCCTGCACCATTTTGCTGCGAAGCTGCCGGTGTCGAGGTGGCAGCGGGATCTCTCCGATTCAACGGTGCTGCGCAATGTGGGCGTGGCCATCGCCCACGGCCTGCTCGCCTACCAGGCGCTTGCTGCCGGCATCGGGAAGCTCGACGCTGATCCGGCCCGCCTGGCTGCAGACCTGGAAAACAACTGGGAAGTACTCACCGAGGCCGTGCAGACCGTGTTGCGCAAGCACGGCCATGGGGATGCCTATGAGCAGCTGAAGGCGTTGAGCCGCGGCCGTCAATTGCGCCCGGCCGACCTGCACGCTTTCATCAGTGGCCTGGACCTGCCACGCCCGGCGCGCGATGCCCTGCTGCAACTCACCCCAGGCAGCTACATCGGAGTTGCCGCGCAGCTGGTGGCCACCCTCGACCAGAAGTCCTGAGGCTTGCCCGCGAGGCAGCATCTCCAAACTGTGACGCAGTGGCCACCATGGGACCCCGGGGCTTCCTAAAGTTCCGGTACCGG
>CAZQGA010000369.1:0-347 GCA_964592735.1 uncultured Chromatiaceae bacterium
CGACCAGCGCGGTGTCGAGAATGCAGGCCGACAGCGCCGGCCAGTTCCGCAACGCAGCGAGCGCTTGCGCATCGCGGGCCAAGAACAGCAGCGCATCCGCGGGTGCGGCCTGCAGCACGGCGGTGGCGGCGTCCAGCCCCTCGCAGGATTGCAGCCGCATCGCCCCCCAGGGCGAGCCATCGAGCGCAGGCGGCGGCGTGCCGACGACGAGCACCTGCAGCGGCTCGTTCATCGACGGCCCCGCGGGTCTGCGCGCGACCCGGCGCGCCGAAGTCCGGGCGCGCGACGATGTGGCGACGCGGTCGGCGCCGCGGCCGGGGTGGGGGTCCTCGTTGCAGGAATCATCA
>CAZQGA010000369.1:357-2114 GCA_964592735.1 uncultured Chromatiaceae bacterium
AGGCGCTCAGGCCAGCGAGGAATCACCCCCCTCGCCAACTGAGGTGCCCGTCGAACTCCGCCTTCCAACGGGCCGCTCCCATGCCACCCTGGATTGCTGATCGACGCGCTGGCTGATCCAGTCGTCGAGGAACCGAGGCGGCGAGCTGTCACCCGGCGCGGAGTGGCGGCGACTCCGGTTGCAGAACTCCTCGATGTACTCGAACAGGTCGGCCTGCGCGTCGGCCCGCGTCGCGTAGGTCGTGCCGTGCACGCGCTCGTTCTTCAGGCTGTTGAAGAAGCTCTCGGTGGGCGCGTTGTCCCAGCAGTTGCCCTTGCGGCTCATCGAGGCGGCCATACCGTACTCGGTGAGCTTGCCGGTCATGGCCTGGCTGGCGTACTGGCTGCCGCGGTCGCTGTGGAAGATCACTCCCGCGCCGGGCTTGCGCCGGAACCACGCCATCGTCAGCGCATCGGTGACGATGTCGGCCGTCATGCGCGGCTTGATCGACCAGCCGACGATCTCGCGGTTGAACAGGTCCAGCACGACGGCCAGGTACAGCCAGCCTTCGCCGGTGGGGATGTAGGTGATGTCGCCCGTCCACACCCGGTTCGGTGCCTCGGGCGTGAAGTTGCGCGCCAGCAGGTTGGGCGCCACCGGCATCGAGTGCTTGGAGTCAGTCGTCGCCTTGTAGCGCCGCTTGTGCCGGGCACGGATGCCGTTCTCGCGCATCAGCCGCTCGACCCTGCGCAGGCCGATGCGGTGCCCCCGGCCCTGCAGCTCGCGGTGCATGCGCCGTGAGCCATAGGCGGCCTTGACCTCGGCATGGATGCTCTTGATCAAGGCCACGGCCTGCGGGTCGCTCAGGCGCGTGCGGTCGGGCTTGCCGCCACGGCGCCAGGCTCGGTAGCCGCTGATGCTCACAGACAGCACCTCGCACATGTCCGGCAGGGGGTACTCGCGGCGCTGCGCGTCGATCCAGGCGTACTTCACAGCGCATCCTTCGCAAAGTACGCCGTCGCTTTTTTTAAGATGTCGACGTGCATCTTCAGCCGCGCACACTCCGCGCGCAGCCTGGACAGCTCCGTCTGCTCGGGCGTCACGGGCTTGGCGCCAGGCGCCGTCAGTTTGCCCGCAGCCGATGCCTTCACCCAGTTGCGCAGCGTCTGCTCGACCAGCCCCAGCTCCTTGGCCGCTACAACGATGCCCACCGCCTGCGCATGCTTGACGGCCTGTTCCTTGAACTCGGCCGTGTACTCCTGTTTCGGTATCTTCTTCACTTCTCTTCCTTCAGGTCTCGATGCTATCCATCAGCCCTTGGAAGACGAAAAACAGAGGGCAGCTCACACAGCAGGCGCATCGTCTTGCCACGCCAGGACAGGACTGCAATCCCATCATCAGCCAGATCGTCCTGGCCACCAGTGCCTTTGGCGACAGCCTGACGGCCAAGCGCGCGCAAGTCGT
Organism: uncultured Chromatiaceae bacterium; assembly: GCA_964592735.1. Lineage (GTDB taxonomy): Bacteria > Pseudomonadota > Gammaproteobacteria > Steroidobacterales > QUBU01. The sequence goes on from CAZQGA010000369.1 coordinate 1,801, forward strand.
CAATCAACACGACCATGCCCAGGCGCCTCGCCTTCTGCGGGACGTCCTAGGCAATCTGCTTCCCGATGGCCAGGAACGCCGCTACCGGCGCATCTTGAGCTTCAAGGACGAAGCTCAGTACGGCACCCGCCAAGCCCTACGCGACGAGGCCACCCGCCTGCTCGCCGACCTCGAGGAGTTCGCTCGCTGGACGGAGGGGTTCTTCTAGATCGATGCAGGGCTGACACTCGGGGTCCCTCGTCGTTTTGTGTGGAGGCCACATCGACAATTGCTGGTCGTAGTCGAACCCGGTAGGCATGTGGGCAGGCCGCGTC
>CAZQGA010000370.1:0-2095 GCA_964592735.1 uncultured Chromatiaceae bacterium
CCCCGACCTTCGCCTTGTAAGGGCGACGCTCTTCCAGCTGAGCTAAGCACCCGCCGTAGCGTCCGTACGCCCGGTTGGCTTGCCACCGCCGGAAACCGTCGCCTGCATGCTGGCGCGGTCACACACCCGCCTCCGGACCTGGCCAAACCGTCAGCAAGCCCGGCAGTGCCCGAGAAGATTGCCTAGTTTACGGCATCCTTCAGGGCCTTGCCAGCACGAAATCCCGGAACCTTGGTGGCGCGGATCTCGATGGTTTCGCCCGTGCGCGGGTTGCGGCCAGTGCGCGCAGCACGCGTCTTGACTGTGAAGGTACCAAAGCCGACCAGGGAAACCTGCCTGCCGTCCTTCAGTGCCTGGGTGATGGCAGAAATCACGGATTCGACAGCCCGCGTTGCGTCGGCTTTGGACAGGCTGGCTTCGCCGGCCACGGTATCAATCAGATCACCCTTGTTCATGGAATCATCCTTACGCGAAAAATGCACTGGAACCCCGCGTCACCTGCTGGCGGCAACGCTCCCTGAAAACCCGCTTACTGGCAGAGGGCAATCCCTTTGCACGAATATCCCGGAGGTGCAAATGCCTGATGAAAGAAACGCTGAAGAGGAACAGCGCGCCGGCCAGTGAAGTCGCAGACCTTATACCAAGGCCGAAAAACCACTGTCAACGAATGCGGCTCAGCCGCCCCCCCGCATCAATGCGCACGAACTTCGCTCGAGCCACCCTCGGCTTTAGCCGGCGTCTCATCCGGCACACCTTCGCCCGGCTTGGGCATCGGCATACGCTGCAGCGACAACTGCAGAACCTCATCCATCCAGCGCACCGGAACAATCTGCAGCTTGTCCTTGATGTTTTTCGGGATTTCCGCAAGATCTTTCTCATTGTCCTTGGGGATCAGCGCCGTGGCGATGCCGCCACGATGGGCAGCCAGCAGCTTCTCCTTCAACCCACCGATGGGCAAAACCTCACCACGCAACGTGATCTCGCCAGTCATCGCGACATCAGAGCGTACCGGAATACCCGTCAGTGCCGATACCAACGCGGTACACATGCCAACACCCGCACTTGGCCCGTCCTTCGGCGTCGCGCCCTCCGGCACATGCACGTGCAGGTCAAATCGCTGGTGGAAATCCTCGTCGATGCCAAGCACACGGGCCCGGCTGCGTACCACCGTGGTCGCCGCCTGAATGGACTCCTGCATCACGTCGCCCAATTGCCCCGTGTGAATCAACTTGCCCTTGCCGGGCACCACAGCAGCCTCGATGGTCAGCAACTCGCCACCGACCTCGGTCCATGCAAGACCGGTCACCTGGCCAACCTGGTCGTTCTCCTCCGCACGTCCGTAACGGAAGCGACGCACCCCGAGATGCTTGTCGAGCCCACGCGGATTGACCTGGACCTGGCCCTCGCGAGGCTTGAGCAGCAGGCTCTTCACCACCTTGCGACAGATCTTGGCGATCTCCCGTTCAAGATTGCGCACACCGGATTCACGGGTGTAATAGCGGATGACGTCGCGGATTGCCGTATCACTGATCACCAGCTCCCGCTCCTTCAAACCATTGGTCTTCATCTGCTTGGGAATGAGGTAGCTGCGGGCGATGTTGAGCTTTTCGTCCTCCGTATACCCCGGAATGCGGATGACCTCCATGCGGTCAAGGAGTGGTGCCGGGATATTGAGCGTGTTGGCCGTGCAGACGAACATCACGTCGGAAAGGTCGAAGTCGACCTCCAGGTAATGGTCATTGAACGTGGCGTTCTGCTCAGGGTCCAGCACCTCGAGCAAGGCCGAGGATGGGTCACCGCGGAAATCCGTCGACATCTTGTCGACCTCATCCAGCAGGAACAGCGGATTGCGAACCCCGGTCTTGGCCAGATTCTGGATGATCTTGCCCGGCATGGAACCGATGTAAGTGCGCCGATGGCCGCGAATCTCAGCCTCATCGCGCACGCCGCCAAGCGACATGCGGATGAACTTCCGGTTGGTGGCCCGGGCAATGCTCTGCCCGAGGGAAGTCTTACCCACCCCCGGCGGTCCTACCAGACACAGGATCGGCCCCTTGGTCTTCTTCACCCGCTGCTGGACGGCCAGGTACTCGAG
>CAZQGA010000371.1:0-2087 GCA_964592735.1 uncultured Chromatiaceae bacterium
GTTCGGGCCGGAGTACGAGCACGCCGTCGAAACAGCGGGCGGTCAACGGGCAGCAAGCGGACAGCACCCGTCACGTGCCGGGTCGATGATGGATGCGGGCGAAGATCGTCCGGCATGACACCCCGGCGGGTGTCATGCCGGGATCCCCGTGCAGGTCAGTGCTGCTTGGCAGGCTCCCCAATCCCGGGGTCATCCTTGGCGGTGCCCGTGGATGGAGCCGGCGGTGCCGTCGGGCTGGAACCGGAATTGTCCCAGTCCTCTGGCGGGCGCGGCTCACGCCCGGACATGATGTCCTTGAGTTGCTTCTCGTCGATGGTTTCGTACTTGATCAGCGCACTGGCCATCAAATGCAGCTTGTCCATGTTTTCACGCAGGATCGTCTCCGCACGCCGATAGTTGTCGTCGATGATCGTGCGGATCTCCTCGTCGATTGCATGGATGGTGCCGTCGGAAACCTGCTTGTGCTGCGTCACGGACCGTCCTAGAAATACCTCACCATCTTCTTCCGTGTAGGTCAGCGGCCCCAGCCGCTCGGACAGGCCCCACTTGGTGACCATGCTGCGCGCGATCTCGGTTGCCCGCTCAATGTCATTGGCGGCCCCCGTCGTCACCGATTCACGGCCAAAGACGATTTCTTCCGCCACCCGTCCGCCAAACAGGCTCGAGATCTGGCTGTTCAGGCGACGCTTGCTCAGGCTGTAACGATCCTCCTCAGGCAGGAACATCGTCACGCCCAGCGCCCGCCCACGCGGGATGATGGATACCTTGTAGACCGGATCATGATCCGGCACGGTCAGTCCCACGATGGCATGCCCAGCCTCGTGGTAGGCGGTGAGCTTCTTCTCGTCGTCGCTCATGACCATGGAGCGCCGCTCGGCACCCATCATGATCTTGTCTTTGGCTTTCTCGAACTCATCCATCGTGACCGTACGGCGGTTCGAACGCGCCGCAAACAAGGCGGCTTCATTGACCAGATTGGCCAGATCAGCACCCGAGAAGCCCGGCGTGCCGCGCGCAATGACCGATGGCCGCACGTCGTCGGCGACCGGCACCTTGCGCATGTGCACGCGCAGAATCTGTTCGCGGCCGCGAACGTCTGGCAACGGCACGACAACCTGGCGATCGAAACGCCCTGGCCGCAACAGCGCCGGATCGAGGACGTCAGGCCTGTTGGTGGCAGCAATGACGATCACGCCCTCGTTGCCTTCGAAACCGTCCATTTCCACGAGGAGCTGGTTCAGCGTCTGCTCGCGCTCGTCGTGGCCACCACCCAGCCCGGCACCGCGATGCCGGCCGACCGCATCGATTTCATCGATGAAAATGATGCACGGTGCATGCTTCTTCGCCTGCTCGAACATGTCACGTACGCGGGAAGCGCCCACGCCAACGAACATCTCGACGAAATCCGAGCCGGAAATGGTGAAGAAAGGCACCTTGGCCTCACCTGCAATGGCCTTGGCAAGCAGGGTCTTGCCGGTACCCGGCGAACCCACCATGAGCACACCGCGCGGAATTTTCCCGCCGAGGCGCTGGAACTTGGCCGGATCACGGAGGAAATCGACGATTTCGCCAACCTCCTCCTTCGCCTCCTCGACGCCTGCCACGTCATTGAATGTAACGTTGACCTGGTCTTCACCCAGCAACCGCGCCCGGCTTTTGCCGAAGGACATGGCCCCACGACCACCGCCACCTCCCTGCATCTGACGCATGAAGTAGACCCACACGCCGATCAGGAGGAGCACAGGGAAGGAATTGATGAAAAGGCTCACCAGGATATTCTGGCCCTTCGGCGCCGTGGCACTGATCTGCACCTTGCTCTTCTTCAACTCGCCGATGAGCGCCGTGTTGTCGGTCTCCGGGCTATAGGTCACGAACCCCTCACCGGTGACACGCTCACCCCGGATGGTGTCCCCCTCGAAAACCACCCGCTCCACCTGGCTGGTATGTACCCAGTCGAGGAAGGTCGAGTAATCCACCGCGGCAGCCTGCCGCCCGCCGGTACCAAAACTCTGGAACACGGTCAGCAGCACGATGGCGATGACGATCCAGAGGATGATGTTCTTTGCCAGGTCGTTCACTGAAAAACC
>CAZQGA010000372.1:0-2080 GCA_964592735.1 uncultured Chromatiaceae bacterium
GTGTCCTGGAATGGCGGGGGCTTCGATCTGCCCGTGCTGCACTATCGGGCGCTGCTGCATGGTGTCGCCTCAATGCGTTACTGGGACGTTGGCGATGACAACCGAGAATTTCGCTTCAACAATTACCTGGGCCGCTTCCACTGGCGGCACCTGGATCTCATGGATGTACTGTCCGGCTTCCAGGGGCGCGCCCGCGCCGGGCTCGATGACATTGCCGTGATGCTGGGGTTTCCCGGCAAAATGGGCATGGCGGGCAACCTGGTCTGGGATGCGTACCAGGCTGGGCGAATCGTTGACATCCGCAACTACTGCGAGACGGATGTCGTCAACACCTATCTGGTTTACCTGCGTTTCCAGCATATCCGCGGCCTGCTCGATGAGGCGGGGCTTGAGCAGGAACTTGCGCGGGTGCGTGACATGCTCGCCGGTTCCGGGCAGCCGCACCTCAGCGGGTTCCTGGCAGCCTGGCAGCAGGCGACGGCGTCGGCAGGCCCCTGACACATGGCAGGTCGGCGCGCCACCCGCAGGCTGCAACATCAGACGGCGGAGATGGCCGTGGTGCAGGACATGACGCTCGAGGGCCAGGGTGTCGTCGGCAGCGACGGCAAGCGTGTCTTCATCCACGGCGCCATTACAGGCGAGTCGGTCACTTTCCGGCGGGTGCGTGCGCACCGCAATTACGATGAGGCGGAACTGCTCGGGACGGCTGTGGCTGCCCCGGATCGCGTCGGGCCGCGTTGCCCGTATTTCGGCAGCTGTGGTGGCTGCAGCCTGCAACACCTGTCATCCGCTGCGCAGCTGGCGCTCAAGGAGCGTACGCTGATCGAAAGCCTCAGGCGGCTCGGTGCAGTGACACCGGGCCGGGTGTTGCCTGCCGTGACCGGTCCTGCCTGGGGTTACCGCCGGCGGGCACGCCTCGGCGTGCGTTACGTCGAGGGCAAGGGACGCGTGCTGGTTGGTTTTTCCGAACGCAACAGCTCCTGGATCGCCGACATGCGCGATTGCGAGGTGCTGCATCCGGCTCTGGCGGCCCTCATTGCCCCGCTGAGCGAGTTGATCGGCAGCCTGTCGATCCGCCAGCGGATACCGCAGGTGGAGGCGGCTGTGGCGGACAACGCTACCGTGCTCGTGTTTCGGGTGCTGGAGGCGCCGGCAGCCGCAGACCTCGCGGCGCTCCAGGGCTTTCGCCAGCGCCATGGCGTACGCATCCTGCTCCAGGCGGGTGGCCCCGACTCGCTGCAGCCCCTCGATGCGGCAGAGGATGGTGGCGACCTGTGGTACGTCATCCCAGGCATGGACCTGCGCATGGGCTTCGGGCCGACGGATTTCATCCAGGTCAACAGCGCGATCAACGCCAGCATGATCCGTCTGGCGCTGGAATTGCTGGACCTGGATGGCAGCATGCGGCTGCTCGACCTGTATTGCGGTATCGGCAACTTCACTCTGCCGCTCGCCCGCCACGCTGCTGCCGTGCTCGGAATCGAGGGTGAGGCTGCGATGCTTGCCCGGGCGCGCGACAATGCCCGCCGCAACGGCATTGCCAATGCGGAGTTTGCGGTGGCGGACCTGTCCGCTGCGGATGGTGCCGCCGGGTGGGCTGGACGTCGCTTCGACGCGGTGCTGCTCGATCCGCCCCGGGCCGGGGCAGCGGCCATGATCGCGCCCCTCGCACGGACCGGTGCCCGGCGCATCGTCTATGTCTCCTGCCATCCCGGGACGCTGGCCCGCGATGCGGGCGCACTGGTGCAGGAGCACGGCTACCGGCTCACGGCAGCCGGCATCCTCGACATGTTTCCACACACCAGCCACGTTGAGTCCGTGGCGCTTTTCGAACGCGGCTGACGGCAATGCTGCGCCTGCGTATCGTGCTGACCAGCCAGCACCTCGAGGTCCTCGATGGCGACCGGTGCCTGGGCAGCTATGCCGTGTCCACGTCCCGCTTCGGGCCCGGGGAGCAGCAAGGCAGCGGCTGTACACCGCGCGGGCGCCACATCGTCCGGGCGCGCATTGGCGCTGACCTGCCGGCTGGCGCGGTTCTGCGAGGCCGTCGCCCGACCGGTGAGATCTGGACGCCCGAGCT
>CAZQGA010000373.1:0-2076 GCA_964592735.1 uncultured Chromatiaceae bacterium
CCCACGCCTCAACGCCGCGGGGCGCCTGGACGACATGGCACTTGGCATCGACTGCCTGCTGGCCGCTGATGCGCGGCAGGCACGCGAATTTGCCGCGCGCCTGGAACAGCTCAATGCAGAGCGGCGCGAGTTGCAAGCGCGCATGCAGGCCGAGGCCGAGGCCTACCTTGATGGCCTCGGTGAGCCTGATCCCGGTCGTGCGATGTCCGACAGCTGTCTCTTTGATCCGGGCTGGCATGAGGGCATCGTTGGCCTGGTTGCGGCACGGCTGAAGGAGCGTCTGGCGCGCCCGGTGGTGGCCTTCGCGCCCGGTGAGGAGACCGGCATCCTCAAGGGCTCGGCCCGTTCCGTGGATGGCGTGCATATCCGCGATGTACTCGCAGCCGTGGCGGCGCGCAACGTCATTCCGGGCCTGCGTTTTGGTGGCCACGCCATGGCTGCCGGGCTGCGCCTGCCGGCGACGGCACTGGCGGCCTTCTCGGCTGCATGGGACGCGGAGCTCGAGCGGGCGCTGGCGGGCACGGATACCGGGCGGGTCCTGTGGACCGACGGGCCGCTGGCCGCCGGGGAGCTTTCCGTGGAGCTGGCCGGGCAGCTGCATTTCGCCGGCCCCTGGGGCCAGGGCTTCCCCGAGCCGCTGTTCGACAACGGGTTTGTGGTGCAGGACCAGCGCGTGCTCAAGGATGCGCACCTGCGCCTTGTGCTGCGCCATCTGGAAGGCGGGGAAAATCTGGAGGCCATTGCCTTCAACCGGACCGGGCCATTGCCGGCGCAGGTTCGCTGCTGTTACCGGCTCGGCATCAATGATTTCGGCGGGCGCCGGCGTCGCCAGTTGGTTGTCGAACACGTCCATTCCGAATAGCATTACGCGCCTTCTGACAGCGACCGCAGCGCCTCGCATGGAAACCAATCCGATCTGGCAACTCATCCGTGACCTGCACGGGCGTTCCTCCACACTCCGGGGGTATCTTTGACCTCGATCGCAAGCGCGAGCGGCTGACCGAGGTCCAGCAGGCGCTGGAAGACCCCGAGATCTGGAAGGATCCGCCGAAGGCCGAGGCCCTCGGGCGTGAGCGTGCCCAGCTCGATGACGTCGTCGGCCAGTTCGAGCGCATCGATCGTGCGCTCGCCGACAGTGCCGGCCTGCTGGAGATGGCCGAGGCCGAGGCTGATGCCGACACCGTCGCTGGCGTCGTGCAGGACGTGGATGGCGCGCGCCGTGACATCGAGCAACTCGAGTTCCGGCGCATGTTCAGCGGTACCCATGACGCCGGCAATGCCTTCGTGGACATCCAGGCGGGAGCCGGGGGCACCGAGGCGCAGGACTGGGCCGAGATGCTGCTGCGCATGTACCTGAAGTACTGCGAGAAGAAGGGTTTCGCCGTGGAGATGCTGGAAGCCTCGGCAGGCGAGGTCGCTGGCGTCAAGAGCGCGACGATCCGTGTGATTGGCGAGTACGCCTATGGCTGGTTGCGTACGGAGACCGGTGTACACCGGCTGGTGCGCAAGTCGCCCTTCGATTCGGGCAATCGCCGCCACACCTCGTTTGCCGCCGTGTTCGTTTCGCCGGAAATCGACGACGATATCGAGATCGAGATCAACCCGGCGGACTTGCGCATCGATGTCTACCGTGCCAGCGGTGCCGGCGGCCAGCACGTCAACCGGACGGAATCCGCAGTGCGCATTACGCACCTGCCGACTGGCGTTGTCGTGCAGTGCCAGAACGAACGTTCCCAGCACAAGAACAAGGCCACGGCCATGAAGCAGCTGAAGGCCAGGCTCTACCAGCTCGAAGAGCAGAAGCGCCGGGCCGATACCCAGGTTCTGGAAGACAGCAAGGCCGATGTCGGCTGGGGCAGCCAGATCCGTTCCTATGTGCTCGACCAGTCGCGGATCAAGGATCTGCGCACGCTGGTGGAGGTGGGCAATCCTGACGATACCCTCGACGGTGACCTCGATCGCTTCATCGAGGCGAGCCTGAAGCAGGGCCTGTAGAGTGCCGCAAGCGGCTGAGGTACAGCATGACTGATGAGAATCCCGCCGAGTCCGAACATCGCCTGGTTGTCGAGCGCCGCC
>CAZQGA010000374.1:0-2059 GCA_964592735.1 uncultured Chromatiaceae bacterium
ACCCGCAGGAAGGGCCGGCCGGCCTCGTGGCCCACGCTGACGTCGATGCGCCCCCCTGCCGGGGTGTAACGCAGGGCATTGTCGATGAGGTTGCGCAACAGCATGTGCAGGGCCTGCGGATCACCGCGCACGCTGGCCGACCCGTTGCCGGCAATGCCGAGGTCCTGCTGGCGGGCGTCGGCGAGCGGTGCCAGGTCACTGACCACCTCACGTGCCAGTTCGTCGAGGGCCACGCTGTTGCTGGCTGCCGGCGCGGCCTGGTGGCGGGCGAGGTTCAGCAGCTGCTCGACCAGGCGTACCGCGCGCTCCATGCCGGCATGCAACTGGGTGAAGGCAAGGTGCCGTTCTGCTTCATCGTCCGCCTGTTCGGCGAGCTGCAGTTGCAGGCGCAATGCGGTGAGCGGGGTGCGCAGTTCATGGGCGGCGTCGGCAACGAAGGCCTGCTGGGCGTCGATGGCGGTGCGCAGCCGCGCCAGCAGGTCGTTGAGTGCCAGGGCGAGGGGGCGAACCTCGTTGGGCAGCTCCGTTGTCGCCAGTGGCTCGAGCGCGTCGGGCTGGCGCAGCCGCACCGAGTTGGCGAGCCGGTCGAGCGGTCGCAGCTGGGCGCCGACGATCAGCCAGATGGCGGCAGCCAGCACGGGCAGCATGAGGCCCAGCGGCGTGAGGGTTTTCACGGCCAGCGAGGCCGCCTGCTGCTGGCGCACGGCCAGCGGCTGGGCCACCTGGATCACGTAGCCGCGGTTGGGCAGGGAAAACACCCGCCAGCCCACGTTGTTGATCGTCACGCTGGAGAGGCCAGGCTGCTGCAGCCCCGGCAACTGGCGGTACACCTCCGAGAGGTAGACGCGCACGCCGGTGGCATTCCACACCTGCACGACGACGCTGTTGCGCGTCTCGGCGGCTGGCAGTTGCGGTGGCAGCGCAAATTCGAAGGACTGGTCACGCAGCGAGAGCGCCGTCTGCTGCAGTTGCTCATCGAAGATCTGGTCGAGGCCGGTGAGGGCGCTTTCGTACAGGGTATAGGCGCTGGAGAGCCCCGCGGCGACGACGGCCGACAGCAGCCACAGCAGCAGCCGCGCGCGGATGGTCGTCATGCGCCAGCGCGCATGCGGTAGCCGACGCCCCGCACGTTCTGGATGTACTCCGCACCGAGTTTCTTGCGCAGATTGTGGATGTGGACCTCGACGGCGTTGCTTTCCACCTCCTCGCCCCAGCCGTAGAGGCGCTCCTCGAGCTGGGCACGGGAGAGGACCTGCCCGGGGCGCTCGAGCAGTGCTTCGAGCAGCGCAAATTCGCGGTGTGAGAGTTTCACCGGCTCGCCCGCGCGCGTGACCTGGTGGCTGGCCGGGTCGAGGCTGATGTCGAGGTGCTCGACCAGGTTCTCGGCGCGGCCGGATTGCCGCCGCAACACGGCGCGCACGCGCGCGGCGAGTTCGTCGAAGTCGAAAGGCTTGACGATGTAGTCATCGGCGCCGGCGTCGAGGCCCTTGATGCGGTCGTTGACCGAGTCCCGTGCGGTGAGGATCAGCACCGGCAGCTTGCTGCCCGTGCCGCGCAGCCATTTCAGCACATGCAGGCCGTCCATCTTCGGCAGGCCGAGATCGAGCAGGACGAGGTCGAAGGTTTCGGTGCCGAGCGCCGTCTTCGCGGCAGCACCGTCCTGCACCCAGTCCACGGTGATGCCCTGTTTGCGCAGCCCGAGGCGCACCGCCTCGCCGATCATGCTGTCGTCTTCGACCAGTAACAGTCTCATGCCGGCATGTTACCTGACGGCCAACGGCAGGAAGACCGGCGGGTTCCCGGTTCCGGCAACTGGCCCGGAACGCTGCGGGTGCCAGTGCGGAATTGGGTAAACTGGCGCCCCGGTTCCTGCTGTTCCCTGGTCTGCCATGCACGCGGCACGCAATATTTTCGCCTATCCGCGGCCGAACCCCCTGCCGGCGCCCGCTCCGTTCCTGCCGATGTCGCGCGCGGAGATGGCGGCGCTCGGCTGGGACGCCTGCGACATCATCCTGGTGACGGGCGATGCCTACGTGGATCTGCCGAGCTTCGGCATGGC
>CAZQGA010000375.1:0-2042 GCA_964592735.1 uncultured Chromatiaceae bacterium
CCCTTGCCGGGAATCGGCGTCGGCAGCACGACGTCGAAGGCCGAGAGCCGGTCGGTGGTGACGATCAGCAGGTGCTCGGCATCGACCGCGTAGATGTCACGCACCTTGCCTTGACTGATCCGCTCAAGGCCGGACAATCGGGATTCGAACAATGCAGGTTCCGCGGCTGCCAGGGTCATTTCGGAAAATCCGTCCAGTGGTCCAGGAGGCCCGCTATTGTATGCCGGTGCCGCTGGCCGGGTAACCCGGCTGGTACGGGCACCTTCAACGACCGCGGACGGTGAGGCATGGCCTGGATTGGAAAACTCGCTGGCGGCCTGCTCGGTTACGCCGTGGGCCGCCTGCCCGGCGCCTTCATCGGTGTCATCCTCGGCCACCAGTTTGACCGCGGCCTGGTGACGCGACCGCGTGCCATCGGTACGGCGGCAGAGCGCCAGCGTGTGTTTTTCGAGAGCACCTTCCTCGTCATGGGCCATCTGGCCAAGGCGGATGGCCGCGTCTCGGAGGCAGAGATCGGTGCCGCCCGCGGCGTGATGCAGCGCCTGCGCCTGGGTGAAGGCGAGCGCCAGGAGGCGATCCGCCTGTTCAATACCGGCAAGGCGCCGGGTTATCCCGTGGATGCACAGCTCAGGCGGCTGCGTGAGTACTGTGGCAGTGAGCCTCAGCTGCTGCAGCTCTTTCTCTGGATCCAGGTCGATGTGGCATTGGCAACGGGGGACATTACTGCCCCGGAACGCCTGTTGCTGGGGCGCATCGCTGCCGGGCTTGGTTTCGGTGCGCTGGCGCTGGCCCGGATCGAAGCGCTGCTGCGATCGCGGCGTGGCCAGGGTGGTGCCGGTGGTGCTGCGCGCACGCCGCCGCAGGCCGAGGTGCTGGCCAATGCCTATGAGGTCCTCGGTGTAGCGCCCACCGCCAGTGACCGTGAAGTGAAAACAGCGTACCGGCGGCTGATGAACCAGCACCATCCGGACAAGCAGGCAGCCCGCGGCCTGCCCGAATCCATGCGCGAAATTGCCGAGGAACGCACGCGCGAGATCCGTGCAGCCTACGAGACGGTGCGTGGACAGCGGGGCTTTCGCTAGCCCGTGCTACCATTTTCCCGAGCCATCCACAGGAGGCCGACGTGGCCCGCAACCCTGCACTGATCGCGCCTTCCATTCTCTCGGCAGATTTCGCCTGCCTGGGCGCAGAAGTGCGCGCCGTACTCGATGCCGGTGCCGACCTCATCCATTTCGATGTGATGGACAACCACTACGTCCCGAACCTGACCATCGGGCCGCTGGTGTGCGCGGCGCTGCGCAAGCACGGTGTGGCCGCGCCCATCGACGTGCACCTGATGACGCGCCCCGTGGACCGGCTGGTGGAGGACTTTGCCGCGGCCGGGGCGAGCTGGATCAGCTTTCACCCGGAGGCGAGCGACCACATCGACCGCACCATCGAACTGATCCACAGCCGTGGCTGCAAGGCCGGCCTGGTACTCAACCCGGCCAGCCCGCTCGGCTGGCTCGACTACACGCTCGAGAAGCTGGACCACGTACTCGTGATGTCGGTGAACCCGGGCTTCGGCGGGCAGGCCTTCATCCCCTCGGCACTGCCCAAGCTGCGCCAGATCCGCAAACGCATCGATGCCATCGGGCGGGACATCCGCCTGGAAGTGGATGGCGGCATCAAGCTCGACAACATTCGTGATGCCGCTGCGGCGGGTGCGGATACCTTCGTGGCCGGATCGGCCATCTTCGGCAGCGCGGACTATGCTGCCACGATCGGGGTCATGCGAAAGGAACTGGCGGCCGCCACCCTGGGGTGACGGCCGCCCGTGTTGGCTCGTTTCCTACTGGCCGTTGGCGACAGCAGCCGTGGCCGGGACGGCACGAATCTTCGGCTGTGGGCGCACGTTGTAGACAACGATGGTTTTGCCGCTGGCGGAGACCAGCCCCTCGTCCTCCAGCACCTTGAGCACGCGACCTGCCATCTCGCGGGAGCAGCCGACCAGGCGTGAGAGCTCCTGGCGGCTCACCTTGATCTGCATGCCCTGCGGATGC
>CAZQGA010000376.1:0-2010 GCA_964592735.1 uncultured Chromatiaceae bacterium
GGTGCGCGGGATGAGGTTGGCGAGGTCGGGCCGTCCGTAGGTCTTGGCGTAGGCGAGGCGGACCAGAAAGTTCGGCACCGCCTCGTAGGTGAAATGGAGGCTCGGATAATAGCCGTCGTACGTGCGATGGGAGAAGGAGGCGCGGTATTGCTTGATGAGCAGGCTCTCGGCCAGCGAGCCGGCGGCACCCGCCTCGGGCTTGCGAACGCGCGCCCCCGCGGCATTGCGCACGTAGCTGCCGTCGGCATTCCGCTGCCAGACGGCATCGTTGTCGGTCAGCCCGCCGATGCCATCGTCGATCGTCTTTTCGAAACGCACGCCACCAAGCGCACGGAGCCGGTTGTGAAGGAGACGCGTGTCGAACTGGATGTACGCCGCCTGCACCTCTTCCTTGAAGTTCTCGTTGTTGTCGATGTTGTAGTTGCGGGCGGAGGCCATCTGCGCATCGGTCTGCGTGAACAGCTTCGGGTCGGCCTGCCAGGCGGCATAGGCGGCCGAGGGCGACATGAAGTCGATGCCGTGGAAGCCGTAGCCGTTGTCCAGGCCGCGATAATTCTGCGACGCGTAGGGAACCACCGATGCGGTGGCCGCGCCGGTACCGCCAGGCCCCATGTAGTTGTACGCTTCGCTCGAGATATTGGTGTCGAGCAGATACCAGCGCACGGAAGCGCCGCCCTGCAGCGCCGTGGGCACCGGCATGAAATCGAGCGTGCGGCGGACGTTTGCATACGCCTGATTCGTCGAACCGTGATTGAAAAGACTGAGGTTGGTAGCTGCACCGGTGGCAGCGGCACGGAAATTCGCCAGGTCGAAGTAATCGACCGGCTGGTTGCTGTTGTTGAAAATCAGGACTTCATCCGGGCGGTCGCGGCCGTCGCCGATGCCGATGAAACTCACCCGGGACGGGTTCCGCAGATTGCTGGTGAACTGGGTGAAGAAGCCCTGGTCAAAGTAACGGCGCTTCGTCTCGGAGGCGGAGCGGCTGCCGCCGGCCTCCACCCGCCAGCGGCCGTCGTCGTAGCGAAAGGTGAGCGTGCTGGTGTCGGTGACCTGGTTGATGAGCTGGTTGGTGCCGTAGTTCTGCACCGTGGCGCGACCGGTGGAGCCGATGGTCTGGTTGCCGTCCCAAGAAAGCACGGTGCCACCGGCGACCGATGAGGTGAGGTTGGTGCCCGTGCCCCAAAAGCCATACATCGAACCGATGCGGGTGTCGGTGCGGCTCATGAGGTGGCTGAGCGAAAGCACCGAGTGCTCCGTGACCTTCCAATCGGCCTTCAGGCTGAGGGTGTTGCGGGTGAGGTCGCGGGGACCGTCGAGCAACTGGAAGCCGCTGAGCAGGGGGTTGGCATAGTCGATGGGCTGGCCGGCAACCCGCGTTATCGACGACCAGGTCTGGAGCGTGCGGTGCTGTTCGTTGAACGAGCGGGATGAGTTTCCGGCGATCACGATGCCGAAGCGCTTCGTGATCGGCCAGGTGAAGTCGATGGTCGCCGCCGGAAAGACCTTGCGGGTCATCGCGTCCTTGTGGGAATGGGGTGTCTTGCCCAAGGTGAGGTTCTCGCTGTTGCCGAGGAGGCCGAGCGAATAACGGATTTGGGTGCCCTTGCGCTCGAAGGCACTCTTGCTGACCAGATTGATGGACCCGGCCAGCGCGTCGGACGGATTGGCGGGCGTCGGAACCTTGCTGACCTCGATGCGGGAGACGTCGTTGAGTGCCATGGAACGGACATCCACCGTGCGGGTGGCGCTGACCCAGATGTTGGACGACGGGGCGCCGTCGTTGGTGATCGAGGTCATGTTGCTGCCAATGCCACGGACCGCGATGCCGGAGATGTCGGCCAGATCGTTCTCGACGGTGATGCCAGGGATGAACTTGATGAACTCACCGACGTTCCCGATCACCTCGCCGAGCGAATCGGAGGCGAAGACGTTCTTGATGTTGGCGGCAAAGCGCTGCTCGTTGGTCGCCAGGGCCTGGGCATCAGTCTCGCGGTCCTGCGTCACCACGAA
>CAZQGA010000377.1:0-2008 GCA_964592735.1 uncultured Chromatiaceae bacterium
TCAGCACGCGCTTGATGTCGTGGATGAAGCCCATGTCGAGCATGCGGTCGGCCTCATCGAGGACGAAGACCTCCACCGCGCGCAGGTCCACCGCACGCTGCTCAGCCAGGTCGAGGAGCCGGCCCGGCGTCGCCACCAGGATGTCGCAGCCGCGGCGCAGGCCGTCGATCTGCGGGTTGATGCCAACGCCCCCGAACACCACCTGGGTGCGCATGTTGAGGTACTTGGCGTAGTCCCGGGCACTCTCGGCCACCTGTGCCGCAAGCTCGCGGGTCGGTGTGAGCACCAGGGCGCGTGGTGTACGGCGCGCACCTTCCGGTGCGGCCTGCAGGCGCTGCAGGATCGGCAGCACGAAGCCCGCCGTCTTGCCGGTGCCTGTCTGGGCACCGGCGAGGACATCGCGACCGCTGAGAACGGCGGGAATGGCCTGGGCCTGGATTGGCGTGGGCGCGTCATAGCCCTTGTCGGCCACGGCACGCAGCAATTCGGGCAGAAGCCCGAGATCAGCAAATGACATTGTGAAATATCCCTGAAAAAACGAAATCCGCTTGTCCGGACCGGCGCAGGCGCGGTCTGGTGCGGTCACAAGCGATGAATACAATTACCGGAGTGCGTCGGGAAGATCGGGACGGACTGCGAGCTGAGGCGGCGCTGACCGCGCACGTGCCTGAACAGCGGGGCGCACTTTACCCGAGACCGCAGCGGGCGTCCACCCGCCGGGCTGCCTGCGGCATCAGGTATTACAGCGGCCCGGCAGCACCGGAAACCGGGTCGGCCACCGGACGAATCCGGCCGGTGCTCAGCCCATGGCAGCGCGGATGGCTTCGGCGTCGGCCTGGGCGGCCTTGACCAGTTCCTCGAAGGACTGGCCGTCGATGCGGATGCGCGCAAGCGCCTCTTCGGCCTGCGGCTCCGGTGGCGCCCCGGCCTTGCGCAGGCGGTAGTGCAGCTTGGCACCGCAAAGAATGCGGGTGAGCGGCGCCAGCTCGGCATTGTCGGTGTCGAAGATGGCGTTCTGGCCTTCCACGGCCTCGGCCACGCGCGTCGGGATCTTCCAGTGATCCATGATCGTGCGGGCGATGGTGGCATGCCACTCGTTGAGCGCCTTCTCCCAGCCGGCGATCTCGCGCGGATCGATGCTTTCCTGGCGTGCGCGTGCGAACAGGTAGAGCTTGCCGATGAGATGGAACAGGCCGGTGGACAGCGCCTCGTCGGGCTGCGCACCCTTGGTGCGCCTGGCGACGGCGAAGCACAGTGCCGCCACAGCATTGCTGGTCTTCCAGATGTCGGCCAGGACGGGGCGGATGGGCTGCAGCCAGTCCTGCTTCTCCATCTGCTTCATGGCGAAGGCAGTCGCCTGGCTGCGCACGATGTTGAAGCCAAGGCTGGCGATCGCTGCCCTGAGGTCACTCACCTCACGGCCGGACTTGTTGAAACCTGCGGAGTTGGCGAGCTGCAGCAGCCGCGCTGCCAGTACCGGCTCGCTCGCCACGACCTTGACGACGTCTTTCGCCGCGGCATCCGGATCGGCCAGCATGCGCTGGATCCGCGCGACGACATCGGGAAAGCCCGGCAGCTCGACCCGGTCGGTGTTGAGTTCCCGGGCGAGTCCCATGACGATCTCACCGGCATGGATGACCTGCCCATTGCCGACCATGATGCGGGGATCGATATGCACCACCTTTGGTTTGCGGGCCTCGGCCCCGCCGAGCTCCGCTGCCACCTGCAGATCATCTGCCACCGCCATGTGAAACCCCGTCCTGCACACGTCGCCTGCCCACACCAGGCGGCAACTATAGGGGTGCGGGCGGGCCCGGTGTCGTGACGCACTGCGCAGACACCGGCGGGACCGGCCGGCGATGCAAGCACAGAGGCGGGCGATCTGCGGCTCAGATCCGCGCCGGCACGCCGCGCTGCCCGAGCAGGGCCTTCTTGCGGAAGAAGCGCAGCAGGCCGGCATCACCGTGGCGCGAGCCGCCGATGCCGGAATAGCCGAACGAATTCTTCT
>CAZQGA010000378.1:0-1951 GCA_964592735.1 uncultured Chromatiaceae bacterium
CGAGGTGGCCGTGCCCCAGGCGAAGTAGCCCGAGTGGCCCGTGCGGGTCTCGCGGTTGCCATGCGCCCAGATGTCGGCGGCCAGTGCGATGCCGCCCTCGTCGCGCTCGACACGGGCCACGAGCCGGGACTGTTCGGTGCCCTCGGTGCCGTTGGCCCGCAGGTTTCCGTAGCCGTCGGGGCGGGGCTGGATGTTGGTGCTCATCGGTACCGAGGTGGTTTCGTCGTTGCCACCCGGGTCGACGACGAAGCCGGTGCCATCGTGCTCCATGTTGAAGCGCTTGAAGCTGGTGTCCTCCACGTCCCCGGTGCTGGTGACGCCGCTGACGAAGGTGGCAAAACCGCAGGGCTGGCCTGCCTCGCAGGGTGCGACGCGGTAATCGAGCGGATTTTCCACAGCCTCGAGCTTGACGCGGCACTGGTCGGCAAGGCCCGCGCCGACGTTGCAGTCACCGTACTCATCCGGGACGGCAAGCGAGGCGAGCGGTGCAGCAGCAGCGGGTGCCAGGTTTGCCCAGGGTCCCCAGCAGAGCACGTTGCCGCCTGCGTCGTTGGTGCAGGGATCAGTGACTGCGACCGGCGCCGGTGTCACCGCGACCACGGGCGCAGCCGGTTGGGCGAGTTGCTCCTTGCAGGCATCGACGAGACGCTTGGGTACCGAGGCGGGGTTTTCCGCCCAGCGTTCAAGGATCCTGGCGCAGTCCTGGTTTTGCAGTGCGAGGTCGGCGGCGCTGGCGCCGAAGGACCAGAGTGCAAGCAGGAAAATGATGCCGAGCCTGAGCGATCTCATTGTTGTTGTTCTCCAATAGGCGGGATCTGCCGCCCGGGCGGGTTTGTTTATTATAGAGAGTCCGCCTTGACGGTTCTTGTACCGGAAACCCGCGTCGGGTTCACGGCCTGCCGGCAAAAATGCGGGCTGCGTCCGGTATTAAGTCAAGCAAGGCGTCTGCGGGTCAGAAGCTGCGCGCCAGCCCCAGG
Organism: uncultured Chromatiaceae bacterium; assembly: GCA_964592735.1. Classification (GTDB taxonomy): domain Bacteria; phylum Pseudomonadota; class Gammaproteobacteria; order Steroidobacterales; genus QUBU01. Next base: position 978 of record CAZQGA010000378.1, read on the forward strand.
TTCACGACGCTGCGGTCGTAATCGTAGATGCCCAGGTTGGAGCGATTGTCCGTGTAGGTCCAGCTGCCTTGCAGCGCCCAGCCGGCGAGCAGGCCGCTGCGCAAGTCGTGCTGGAAGCCGAGCGTGTAACGCCACTCGTCATCGTTGCGCCCTTTGCCAAACAGCGGCTCGGTGCCGTCGAAGTCGAATTTCGAATAGCCGATGCGGCCGTACACCATGCCGTCCTGCCAGGCGCGGAAAATGGAGCCCAGGTAGAGCTCGGGGCCGCGGTAACTGAAGCGGTCCTCGTCGGCGTCGAAATCGTGGTAGCCCACACCGCCCAGCAGGGCCCACTTGCGATTGTTGAAGTACCGCGCCGCCGAGACGTTGATCACCTTGTCCCAGCCGTCGCGGCCGCGATCGGCGTGTTCCTTGTAATCGCGCCGGACGAGGGCACCGTCGAGACCGATTTCCCAGTCCCTGCCGACTTCCCAGGTGATGCCGGGCCGCAGTGAGGTGAAGAGCGCCAGGCGATCATTGCCGAGCCAGATCTGGTCGGCCTGCAGGCCGATCGAAGCGCGCCAGTGGCGGGGCACGATCCATGCCGGGCCGGTGCGCAGCGTGAGGACGCCAAGGTCGAAATCGTCTTCGTCGAAGTAGCCGCGGTAGTAAGCGCTGGCATCCGTCTGCCAGATGAAGTTGCCGCTGTGCTCGCCCGCCTGGAAGCGGCGGCCGGGGTCGTAGATGTGGGAAATCGCCGGGTTGATGACCCAGGCGACATCATCGGCCTCGCGGGAGCCCGGCAGGACGGTGTAACTCGTGCCGCCGATGTCGATGACGTCGCGGTTCGGTCCGATGTTGACGTTGGAGTCGTACATCAGCCCGGCATAGATCGATGGCCGCCACTGGTGGCGTTGGCTGGCGCGCTGCTCGTCAGCATCGATCTGGGCGAGGAAGGCCAGCACCGTGGTGCGCACCTGCGGCGGCGTGGTCGG
>CAZQGA010000379.1:0-1941 GCA_964592735.1 uncultured Chromatiaceae bacterium
GCCGCCTGCTCTACATCCAGGCGCTGGAGACGGCCCGCTGCCACGAGGAGGGCGTCATCATGGTGCCGGCCGATGCCGATATCGGTGCCATCCTCGGCTGGGGCTTCCCATCGTGGACCGGCGGTACGCTCTCCTTGATCGACACCATCGGTGCCAAGGCATTCGTCGCCGAGTGCGAGCGGATGGCCAAGGCCTATGGCCCGCGGTTTGCGCCAACGGAGAGCCTGCGCCGCATGGCGAAGAGCGGTGGCGCTTATCACGACCCGGCGGGCGAGGCCTGAACGGCGCAGCCGTCGCCTTGGCGAAGCTGCTGCACATCGAGGCCAGCCCGCGCGGTGGGAATTCCTACTCCGCGCGGGCGGCGGCCTCATTCATCGAGGAGTACCGCCGCAGCCATCCTGGTGATGTCATCGAGGAATTGCGGCTGTTCGAGCACGAACTGCCTGAGTTCGATACCGAGGCAGCCGAGCAGAAGATGGCGCACATCGCCAGCCTCGTGCGCGGCGAGAAGGGCATCGCGCCCGTCGGCAAGTGGGCCGCCGTTGTCGCCGAGATCGAGCGCCTGAAGGCGGCCGACAAGGTGCTGATTTCCACGCCGATGTGGAACTTCTCGATTCCCTACCGGCTCAAGCACTACCTCGACGTCGTCATCCAGCCCGGCCTGACTTTCTACGTCAACCGCGACGGCGAGTACGTCGGCAAGCTGCGGTCCCCGCCCCTGCAGCTGATCATCGCCAGCGGCAGCGCCTACGCCGAGGGCTTCCCCCGCGAAGGGGGCAGCATCAAGACCGACTTCCTGCAGGCCTACCTGCTGCACATCTGCCGCTGGATCGGCTTCCGGGACATCCGTGTCATCCGCATCATGCCGACGGCGGATGCCACCCCGCCCGCAGTCGATGCGATGGCTGCCCGGAAGATCGAGGAGGCACGCGCTGCCGCGCGGATCTTCTGAGTCGGCCTCCGGCCTTATAATCCCCGCCTTTTCAATCCATGCCTGGTCCAGGCGGCCCGCGGAGGCTGCCCGGCCGGCCCGGGGAAACCTCCATGGACGGCATCAGCTACCTGATTGTGCCCCTGCTGCAGGGGTTCGAGTGGTTCGACGAGGGCCTGCAGCGCAGCCTCCAGGCTCGTGGCTGGCCACAGCTCACGCAGCCGGAGTCGAGCGTGATGATCCACCTCATCACCGGCGTCAATCGTCCGTCGGACATTGCACGCAGCATGGGTCTGTCGCGCCAGGCCGTGCACATGACGATCAAGCAGGTCGTCCAGAAGGGCATCTTCGAACTGCAGGATGACCCGCTCGACAGACGCAGCAAGATCGTCGCCCTTACGCCACGCGGTCGTGCCATGCGGCGCGACGCCCAGCTGGCCGTCGAGTATCTGACGAACCAGCTGGCTACCCGCATTGGCCGCGATCACGTGGCGGGCATCAAGGCGGCCTTTGCCCTGGATTGGGGGCCGCCCGTTGTTTGTCCACCGGAATACCGGCGTCGGAGTGTGGGCCAGGCACGCAAGACCAGGAAGTCGGCGCCAGCGCGTTCGCGGACTCCGGCACGGTCGCAGGGGGCCGCAGCGCGCCGGTAGGGCCAGCCGCGCAGCGAACGGCGCTGCGCGATTCGTTCAGACGGAGCGCCCGTGCCCTGCCCAGTACGGTGCGCGCAGCTCACGCTTGAGCACCTTGCCAGCCGCGCTCCGCGGCAGCGGCTCGCTGCGCACCTCGAGGCTCTTCGGGCACTTGTAGCCTGCGAGCTGCTCGCGGCAGAAGGCGTCGAGGCCGCCGAGGTCAAGCGCGGCGCCGGCCTTCAGGACGACGATGGCGTGGACGCGCTCGCCCCAGCGCTCGTCGGGCACGCCGATGATGGCGCATTCGTTGACGGCGGGATGCCGGGAGACGACGTTCTCGACCTCGATCGAGTACACGTTCTCGGCGCCGGTGATGAT
>CAZQGA010000380.1:0-1934 GCA_964592735.1 uncultured Chromatiaceae bacterium
CCTGCTCGTACTCGTAGGGGAAATCGCGCCACAGCGGGTAGTCGGGGCGCAGCGAACGCAGCGCCTTGAAGGCGAGCGCCTGCAATCGCCAGGGGCGGAACGCGCCGTGGTCGTAGGCGCGGTCATCGACGTGGATCTGCAGGCCGGCGCAGAGCGCTCCGGCGTGCTTGTGGAAAGTCGGCTCGAACCAGGCGGGACGCAGCCGGCAGCCCGCGAGCCATGCGGGTGCGAGCTCGTGCATCCGTTTGAGCACTGCCGGCGCATCGAGATCGGGCGCTCCGAAACCCTCCAGCGGCCGCGTCGTGCCGCGCCCCTCGGAGAGCGTCGTGCCCTCCAGCATGACGGTGCCGGGATAGCAGCGCGCCATGCCGAGGCCGGGCGCATTGGGGCTCGGGTTCACCCAGCTGCGCTCGCGCAGCGGCCAGCCGTGACCCGGCGCCGCATCCGGACGCCAGCCGGCGAGCGGCACGACGCGATAGTCGACATCGAGGCGCAAGGTCCGCACGAACCACTGGCCGAGTTCGCCGAGCGTCAGCCCGTGGCGCATCGGCAGCGCGCCGGCGCCGACGAAGCTCTCCCAGCCCGGGCGCAGCGCAAGGCCCTCGATCGGCCGGCCGATCGGGTTCGGCCGGTCGAGCACCCACAGCGACTTGCCGCAGCGGGCAGCGTCCTCCAGCACGTAGCGCAGCGTGGTGATGAAGGTGTAGATGCGGCAGCCGAGGTCCTGCAGGTCCACCAGCAGGACGTCGAAGGTGTCGAGCATCGCGGCTGTGGGCCGGCGCACCTCACCGTAGAGGCTGAACACCGGGATGGCGTGCACGGGATCGATGTAGTCCGCCGACTCGACCATGTTGTCCTGCTTGTCGCCGCGCAGGCCATGCTGCGGACCGAAGGCGCTCGTCAGGTGCAGGCCGCGCATCCCGGCGAGTACATCGAGGGAGTGACGGAGATCGGGCAGCACGGAGGCCGGGTGCGCCAGCAACGCCACGCGTCGCCCGCCGAGCGCCTGGCGCAGCGTCTTGTCGCTGCGCAACTGGTCGATGCCGAATTTCATGGAATGCCTTGCCGTGCTGCCCGTCACGACGGTGCCAGTTCCAGCACCCGACCCGTCGCCTGGTGGAAATCCGGCGCCCCCGGCGGATGCCGCAGCGCCCAGTAGCTCATTGTGCCCGAAGCCGCCTCGATGACGGCGCAAAGCGCAAGGCGCAGCGCGCCGGCTGTCATCGGTAGCGGCGGCAGCGACACCGCGAGCCTCAGGCGATCGGGCCCGCGTTCCCAGCGGGTCCGGGGCGGCGCAGCCATGTCGAGCGACATCATGCCCTCGCGGTAACCGCTGAAGCGGTACGCCGCCCAGGCACCCGAGGGGGAGAAATTGAACTCCAGATAGGACGCGGCATCCGCCGTACCGATGAACGCCTCGAAGCAGGTATGGCGCCACAGCCCGTCGGCCCTGACGCCCTCAGCCGCCGCCGGCAGACGCAGGCTGGCGAGATCGCCGTCGAGTTCCCAGTCGAGCAGCAGGCCGCCGTCCACGTCGCGCACTGCCCCAACGCGGAGGCAACGGACAGCCGCACAGGCAGAACCGGGATGGGCCAGCAGGAGCATGGCCGCGAGTGTAATGCAGGGGTAAGGGGCAAGGTGCCGGTACTTCGGTTTCGGAAACCGTAACCGCCCTGCGTCGGGTGCCAGCAACCGGAGTTACCGAATCCGAAGTACCGGCACCTTCCGCGCGGCCTGGTTGCGGATCTCCGTGCCGAGCGTGTACTTGTGGTAGCGCGAGAAACCGGCGACGACCTTCTCGAAGTGCACCGCCGCATCGAGCGCCTGCTTGTACATCGGCAGATGTTCGTAGCGTGCCATCAGTCAAACATTGGCATAAGGTGCCGGGCGTTCGGATTCGGAAACTGCAACCGCGCAGTGTCCGTTGTCAGCAG
>CAZQGA010000381.1:0-1923 GCA_964592735.1 uncultured Chromatiaceae bacterium
ATCGAAGCCCGTTATGCACCGGGCCTGCGCCCGAGCCATTTCGCACCAGTGGCGGATATCGTGCGCATCACGCGGCTGGTGGCCGGGCGCATCCTGCGCGGCAGGCTGATGCTCGATCATCTCTGGCATTTGCGCGGCCAGCGGGTTGAGATCGCGTCACACCCATGAGCAGCGTTCCAGGGGCGACAGCCGGCGTGCACGCGACGCTGCCGGGGAGGGCGCATGGCGGTGCCAGTCCGGTGCGCTGGCGGGCCGAGCTGACGCTGGTCTTCGTGATGGTGCTGGCCATCAACCTGGGAACCCTCGCCATCGACCATGTGCCGCGGGTGTTCCTTGGCGATTCCGTCACCTATCTGCGCGGCGCGCTTGATGGCGCCATCGCGCGGGATCGCTCGTTCGTCTACAGCATTCTGATTGCACTCACGGCGGTACCGGCCCACTCCTTGCTGGCCCTCGTCCTCGCGCAGGCCGTGGCCGGTACGCTGGCGGCAACCATCGGGTATGCGATTGCGCGTGCCGGACTCGGCCTGTCGGCCGCCGCCTCCGCAGTGCTTGCCGTGTTGCTGGCGCTGGGACCTGCCGAGCTGTTCTACCAGCGCATGGTGATGGCCGAGGCCTTCGGTGGCCTCGCCTGGTGTGCCTTCGTAGGTTGCGCTGTCGCCTATTTCCATGCTGGCGACTGGCGCTGGCTGCCGGCTGCGGCGCTGAGCGGCCTGCTGGCGGCTTCGTTGCGCATGAATGGCCTGGCCGTGCTGCTCATCGTCGGGGGATTGCTTCCACTGTGGCGCTGGTTGCTCTATGCCCCTGCGCGACACCAGGGCTGGCAGCGGCTCGGTGTGCACCTGACCCTGGCACTCGGTTGTACGCTGATCCTGCACGGTGGCTATCGCCATCTCGTCGGCCAGCTCACCCACTCACCGCCGGGCTACATCGGCATTGCGGGCGTGTTCAAGCTCGGCATGGTGGCACCGCTGGTGGAACCGGCTGACTTCGCCGGTACGGGCTGTCCCGCGGATATCCTGGGGCAGGTTGGCGTGCCGCTGCGCGATGCGACCATGCGCGAGAGCCAGATCTGGCGTGACGACGGCCTGTGGCCGGTGATGCGTCGCAGCTGCCGGGATGCCGAACAGGCCGCAACCATCGTGGCTGACCGCGCCCTGGCAGAACACCCCTGGGGCCTGCTGCCCATGACGGTGGCGATCATCAAACAGTACTTCGATCCCGTTGCACAGCGCTGGCGCATGGACAGCGATCTTGGCCGGCAGGATCTTGCGCCTGATTTCCTGGCGCTGCTCAGGAGCAACTTCGACCTCGACGCCCGCCGCATTCCGCACCAGACGACGTTGACCAGTGCTTACTTCGAGGCTGCGCGCGGGTGGCTCACGCTGGCTTTTCTCGCCCTGCCATTCGTCGCTGCCCTGGCCTTGTGGCGTGCGCGTGACCGGGCGCCTGCCGTCGCCGGGCTGGCCTTGATGGCGCTGGTGCTCTCGGTGAGTGCGCTGCTCTTCCAGCACATCATTTCCTATCGCTACCTGCACCCGTTTCCGCCACTGCTCCTGCTGCTCGGCGCGTGGCTTTGTGTCGCCGGATTCAGGCCGGCTCCCGGGTCTGTGCTGCCGGCCTCGGCAGACGCGGGCTGAACGGCATTCCTGCCGCCGGGACAGGCGCGGTTCGCAGCACGAATGAGCCTGCTGGCAGGGCTATCCAGCAGGCGGCCGGGTTCAGTGTCCCGAGACCGGGAGTGGGGTAGTGCTGCGCGCCGGGTGCCGCTGGCAGCAGGCCGTTATTGAAGACCTGCAGCCAGCGGGGCGGGGAGCAGGCGGGCGCTCAGCCCTTCTTCGTGGCGGCAACTTCCGCGATCACGGCATCCGCGACGTTCTTCGGCACCGGGTCGTAGTGCGAGAATTCCATGGTGAAGGAGGC
>CAZQGA010000382.1:0-1904 GCA_964592735.1 uncultured Chromatiaceae bacterium
AGGACTGCGCGCCGGCCGCATCCGCCGCCTGTGCATGTGCCTGTGCGGGCAGGGCGAGCGTTGGCAGCGCAATTGCCGCGGCGAGCGTGTCATGGGTGGGTGCGGTGACCTGGAAGCGTGCCTGTGGAACGGCCGGCGCAGCCTTGCCGGGCGCCATCACCTGGTCGTCAGAGCCGGGTGCACGCAGCGCCACCGGCGCGGGGCCGGCGGATGGTGCGAGCTGGCGGGTCAGTACTTCGGCAAGTCCGATGCCCTTGCCGCGCGTCATCTCCAGCGCGATCTGCTGGTCGAACATGTCGCGGTAGGTGGTATCGCTGCCGCTGCCAAAAACGTCGCCGGCCTGGCGCATGCTCTGCAGCATCATCTGTACGAACAGTGCCTCGAACTGGCGTGCGGCCTCGCTGGTCACCGTGCCGGCATCGCGCCCCGCCTGGGCGCGCATTTCCGCCAGGCCGACGAAGTCGGTGGCGGTGCGTGGCGCCTGGGGTGCAGTGGCGTCGACGTTGCCAGTGAGGCTGGTCATGCGTGCTGTCTGCTAGATCACCAGGAGTTCGGCGCGCAAGGCGCCGGCGGCGCGCAGCGCCTGCAGGATCGCCACCAGGTCGCCCGGTGCGGCGCCGACCTCGTTGACGGCCTTGACGATGTCGTTGAGTTCGACGCCGGCCTTGAAGAGGAACATGTGGTTGTTGCCCTGGCTGACGTCGATGTTCGTCTGAGGCGTCACCACGGTTTGCCCCTGCTCGGCGAAGGGCTGCGGCTGGCTGACGTTGAAGTCCTCGGTGATGCTCACCACCAGGGAGCCGTGGGAGACTGCGGCTGGCATCACTCGCACCTGCGAGTTGATCACCACGGTGCCGGTGCGCGAATTGACGATGACCTTGGCCGGTGCGTCGCCCGGAGTCACATTGAGGTTTTCGATCGCCGAGATGAAGGAGATCCGCTCGGCCGCGTCCTGGGGCGCTGCAACACGGATCGAAGCCGGGTCCATGGGCAGGGCGGTGCCCGTACCGAGCAGCCGGTTGATGCCGTCGGCGAGATGGGTGGCCGTGGTGAAATCCGGCTGGTTGAGGTTGAGCACGAGATGATCGGTGCCGGCGAACTGCGTCGGCACGGCGCGTTCCACCGTGGCGCCATTCGGGATGGTACCGACGCTCGGCACGTTGATGGAGATCTTCGAGCCGTCCTGGCCGGAGATGCCCAGCCCGCTCACCGCGAGATTGCCCTGGGCGATGGCGTAGACCTGGCCGTCAAGGCCCTTGAGCGCGGTGACCAGCAGCGTACCCCCGCGCAGGCTCTTGGCATTGGCGATGGAGGAGACCGTGATGTCGATGGTCTGGCCGGGTTTGGCGAAAGGCGGCAGGTCGGCGTGCACCGCCACTGCCGCGATGTTCTTCAACTGCAGGTTGGAGCCCGGCGGCAGCGTGACGCCGAGGCGTTCGAGCATGCTGATGAGGCTCTGGGTCGTGAAGGGTGCCTGTGTGGTCTGGTCGCCGGTGCCGTCGAGGCCGACCACGAGGCCGTAGCCGATGAGCTGGTTGTTGCGCACGCCGGCAACGGTGGCGATGTCCTTGATGCGCTCAGCATGGGCTGGCGTGCCAAGCTGCATCAGGACCAGCATCATGCCGATCAGCAGCCAGGTGGTCTGTACGAGGCGGGCGTTGTGCCTGGGATTCATGGTATCCGGACTCCTGTATCTGTTCTGTCGCGTGCCCATCACAGCGGCCAGAACTTCATGAAGAACCGCGCGAGGATCCCCGGGCGGTTGGCATCGGGGACGACGCCGTTGCCGCTGTAGGTGATGCGCGCATCGGCAACCTTGTAGGACGGGATCGAGTTGTCCACGGCGATGTCCGCCGGGCGCACGATGCCGGAGATCTGCACGTACTCCTCGCCCTGGTTGAGCG
>CAZQGA010000383.1:0-1871 GCA_964592735.1 uncultured Chromatiaceae bacterium
AGCCGGAACTCGCCAACATGCTGCAGACCAAGATGTTCCTGGTCGTGGCGTTGCTCGACGCGGTCGCCATGATCGGCGTGGGTATCGCGCTGTTCTTCGCCTTTGCGAATCCCTTCATCGGGCAGCTGCAGACCGCCGTCGGCGGTTGATCGCGGCGCGCTGATTCACGGGCACAGGCCAAGCCAGGAGCCAAGCGGTGGACATCAATCTCACTCTTATCGGCCAGGCGATCGCGATGGCGGTCTTCGTCTGGTTTTGCATGAAGTACGTCTGGCCGTTCCTCCTGGCGATCATCGAGGAGCGCCAGCAGAAGATCGCCGACGGCCTCGCCGCAGCCGACAAGGGCGCGAAATCCCTGGAAGAAGCCCAGGTACGCATCCAGGCCATCGTGGAAGAGGCCCGCGCCCAGGCGCGCGGCATCCTCGACCAGGCGCAGATCCGCGCCAATGGCATCGTCGAGGAAGCACGGGTCGCAGCCGGGCAGGAGCGCGACCGGATCATCCAGTCCGGCAAGGCCGAGGTGGACCAGCAGATCAACCGCGCGCGCGACGAGCTGCGGGGCCAGGTCGCTGCCATTGCAGTTGCCGGCGCCGAGAAAATCCTGGCCCGCGAAATCGACGCGCGGACCCACCAGGACCTGCTCACCAGGCTGGCCGCACAGATCTGAGGGCGCAGCAGCATGGCCGAACATGACAGCACCGTGGCGCGACCCTATGCCCAGGCCGCTTTCGAGCTGGCCCGGGAATCCGGGCAGTTACAGGTCTGGTCGGATTTCCTGCAGCTCGGCGCGCAGCTGGTGCTCGATCCTGCTGTCAGGCGGCTGCTGGCCACGCCGGCGGCAGACCTGACGCAGCTCGCCGCCGCCATGGCAGATCTCGCCCGCGGGCAGCCGGGCGGCCAGTTGCTCGAGGGCGCGGGCAGCGCAGGCGCGAACTTTCTCCGCCTGCTGGTGGAGAATCGCCGGCTGCCGGCATTGCCCGACATCGCGGCCCGCTTTGCAGTGCTGAAAACCGAGGCTGAAAAGAGCCTCGAGGTCACGCTCACCTCGGCGACAGCCGTGAGCGACGAGCAGCGCGCCCGCATCGAGGAAACACTCAACAAGCGCTTCAACCGGACGATCCGTCTGGCGGTGCAGCTTGACCCGGCGCTGATCGGCGGGGCCCGGCTGCAGGTCGGTGACCGTGTCATCGACGGCTCCGTGCGCACCGGTCTCGACAAACTGGCAACGGCCCTTCGCGTTTAGCCGACGGCAAACGAAAGACGGCAGAGGAACGAAACGATGGCACTCAAGGCCTCAGAAATCAGCGAGCTGCTGAAGCAGCGCATCAAGAACTTCGAAAGCGCCGCGGAGGCGCGCGATGTCGGTACCGTCATCGCAGTGACCGACGGCATCTGCCGCATCCACGGGCTGGCCGACGCCAAGTACGGTGAAATGCTCGAGTTCCCGGGCAACACCTTTGGCCTCGCGCTGAACCTGGAGCAGGATTCAGTGGGTGCCGTGGTGCTGGGTGACTACAAGCACATCTCCGAAGGTGACACGGTGAAGACCACCGGCCGCATCCTCGAGGTGCCGGTGGGCGAGGGCCTGCTGGGCCGCGTGGTCGACGCGCTTGGCAATCCCATCGATGGCAAGGGGCCGATCCAGGCTGCCGGCACGTCGCCGATCGAGAAGGTGGCACCGGGCGTGATCACCCGCCAGTCGGTCAACCAGCCCGTGCAGACCGGCCTCAAGGCCATCGACGCGATGGTGCCCGTCGGCCGCGGCCAGCGCGAGCTGATCATCGGCGACCGCCAGACCGGCAAGACTGCGGTCGCCATCGACGCGATCATCAACCAGAAGGGCACCGGCGTTAAGTGCATCTACGTGGCGA
>CAZQGA010000384.1:0-1871 GCA_964592735.1 uncultured Chromatiaceae bacterium
GCAGGCTGTGCGCGATCCGGGGAGCGCTGGAGGTTCAGCACGATGAGGTACGCTGCCACAGCTACCACGGTGGCAGCGGTGGCGAAGGCCCGCCAGCGCCGCCGGTGTTGGGTAAGGCGCAAAGCTTGGGATGGTGTCGTGGTCATGGCGGCTCCGGGGTCAGGCGAACACGTCGTCGCATGTCAGCGGCGTGATGCCACGCGCACGGTCGATCTTCTCGGCCACCTTGAAAGCCGCTTCCAGCTCGGAGATGCCGTGCTGCTGCATCAACTGGAAACGCTCGGCCTTCTCTTCCGGTTCGGTCTGGGCCAGCGCCAGGTACAGGCTGGGCGGCACGGCCCGGAACAGCACTTCCATGCTTTTCGAGAGGATGACTCCCTCGCTGAACTTGCCCGCCTCCTTGCGCGCAGACAGCATCAGCGCCTTCTGGGCCGGAGACAGCTCGCGGAATTTGGCGATCTTCTCGACCTCATCCGGCGGCATGGACAGGCAGATCCACCACTCGATCATGTTGAGCATGGGCTCGGCGGCCTTGGGCAGATCGTCCACGTTCTGCGTGGCCAGCCAATACCACGCGCCGAGCTTGCGCCACATCTTGGTGATTTTGACCACATAGGGCGACAACAGCGGGTTCTTGGTGATGACGTGGCCTTCGTCGGTCACGTTCAGGATGGGACGCCCCAGGAACTGGTCGCGCTCGGCGATGTTGTTCACGGTGCTGATCAGCGAGATGTAGGAGATCGAGAGCTGGGCGTTGTAGCCTTCGCGGGCGTAGGTCGCCAGATCGACGATGGTGATGTCGGCCTCCGGCCAGGGCGTGCCGGGACGGTCGAACATCTCGCCGTCGGTGCCCTGGCAGAACATGTCCATCGCATCGGCCATTTCCAGCAGGCGGGTGCGCCGAATCTCCGGCAGCGTGGCATCGCGGCCGCGCTCGCGCAGCGCGTCGCGTACATCCCGCGTGAGTACCGTACGATGTTCCGTCACGCAACGCTGGGCGGCATCCAGAATGCACTGGCGGATCAGCGAACGATCGGCGCGGGTCATTCGGGCCTCTTCCTTGTCCTCGCCGCCCGTGATCATCAGTCGGGCGGTGATTTCCAGTTCGCCCAGCACGTCGCGCTGCTCATCCGTCTCGCTGGCCTCGGCAGGGGCCGGCTGATCCTCATCCAGCGCATCGGCATCGAGCGTTTGCACATCGCTGGGCGTTTCGATCAACCGGCGCGCATCGGCGAACGGGGCCAGGCTCACGCCCGACCCGGGGGTCAGCTTGACCCGGTTCACCGTCATGCCCAACTGCCGGGCGAACTCGGCGAACAGGCCGAACGAATTGCCCGCCTCGACGATGAACATGCGCGGGCGGTAGATGGCCGCGACCTGGTTGAGGACGATGTTGAGCGTGGCCGACTTGCCCGAGCCAGTCGGCCCGAACAGGAACAGGTGGGCGTTCATCTGCCGGTCGAGCCGGTTGAATGGATCGAAGGTGATGACCCCGCCGCCCCGGTTGAAGAAGGTGATGCCGGGGCGGCCCGTGCCCTGGCTGCGTCCCCACACGGGCGACAGGTTCGCCGCGTGCTGGGCGAACATTAATTGCGTGTACCACTGCTTGCGATCCTGGGCCGGGTGATACACACAGGGCAACCAGCGCAGGTAGCTGTTGAGCGGCGCGACCTCATCCTCCTCCCGCACCGGCTGCAAGCCGGCGTTGAGCATGACGTTCGCCAGGTCCAGGCCGCGCCGGTCCAGTTCCGCGTCGTCGCGCCCGCGCAGGTAGAACGCCAGCGTTCCCCGGTAGAGCTTGTGGGCGCTGCCGATCAGGGAGCGGGCTTCCTGCACGTCCTTGAGCGTCTGCTCCGACGCCAGCGTCTCGC
>CAZQGA010000385.1:0-1866 GCA_964592735.1 uncultured Chromatiaceae bacterium
CTGCTGATGGTGCTGTTTGGCCGCAACATCGTGCTGATCTTCGTCGCCATCGGTGCGATCAACTGGCTCGACATGGCGCGCATCGTCCGCGGGCAGACGCTGTCGTTGCGCAACCGTGAGTTCGTCGAAGCCGCACGGGCCGGTGGTGTATCCACCGCGCGCATCATCCGCCGCCACATCGTGCCCAACCTGCTGGGTGTGGTGGTCGTCTACGTGACGCTGACCATTCCCCAGGTGATCCTGCTCGAATCGGTGCTGAGCTTCCTCGGCCTCGGTGTGCAGGAACCGATGACGTCCTGGGGTGCGCTGGTCAACGAGGGCGCGCAGGAACTCGAGACGGCCTGGTGGATGATTGTGTTCCCCTCGCTGTTCCTGACGGTGACGCTCTTCTGCTGCAATTTCCTCGGTGACGGGCTGCGTGATGCACTCGATCCCCGTGACCGGAGCGGCCAGTGAGTACGCCGCTGCTCGCGGTGACTGGCCTCAGGGTGCGCTTCGCTACCCGCAGCGGTGCGGTGGAAGCGGTACGTGGCCTCGATTTCACCGTGGCCGCGGGAGAGACCCTCGGCATCGTGGGTGAATCGGGTTCGGGCAAGAGCCAGGCCGTGCTGGCCCTGCTGGGGTTGCTCGCTGCCAACGGCCAGGCGGCCGGGCGTGCCCTGTTCGAGGGGAAAGACCTGCTCGCACTCGAGGCGGCCGCGCTCAGCCGCGTGCGCGGCCGGCGCATCGGCATGATCTTCCAGGACCCGATGACCTCGCTCAATCCCTACCTGACGATCGGCGTGCAGATGGGCCTGGTGCTTGCTGCGCATCGCAGCCTGCGCGGCCGGGAAGCGCAGCGCGAATGCACGGTCATGCTCGAGGCCGTGGGTATCCCGGAGCCTGCCCGTCGCCTGCGCCAGTATCCGCACGAGCTCTCCGGCGGCATGCGCCAGCGCGTGATGATCGCGAGCGTGCTGCTCTGCCGGCCGGCGCTGCTCGTCGCCGATGAACCGACGACGGCGCTCGACGTCACCGTCCAGGCGCAGATCCTCGGGTTGATGAAAGAGCTGCGGCAGCGCTTCGGCACCGCGATCATCATGATCACGCATGACCTCTCCGTCGTTGCCGGGCTCGCGGACCGGATCCTGGTCATGCAGCAGGGCGAGTGCCGTGAGGCAGGTACGCCCGAGGAGATTTTCTACGCCCCGCGCGATCCGTACACGCGCCGGCTGCTGGCCGCCGTGCCACGCCTCGATCGCGGGGAGCCGCCACCGCCCATCGCCGGGCAGGACGGTGCGCCGGCCCTGCTGCAGGCGCGTGGCCTGCGGGTCGGGTTCGTGCTGCGCGGGCCCGGACTGCGCGGAAACCGCCGGATGCTCAGGGCGGTGGAGGATGTGAGCTTCGACCTGGCACCGGGCGAGGTGCTGGGCGTGGTTGGTGAGTCCGGTTGCGGCAAGTCCACGCTCGGCCGTGCCGTGCTGCGGCTCGTGCCGGCGAGCGCCGGCACGGTCAGTTTCCTTGGCCGCGAGCTCTTCGGGCTGCCCCGCGCCAGGCTCAATGCCCTGCGCCGCGACCTGCAGCTCGTGTTCCAGGACCCGCTCGCCTCACTCAATCCGCGCATGACGGTGCGCGATATCATCGCCGAGCCGCTGGAGACCTTCGAGCCGGGACTCACGGCCGGCGAGCGGACCCGCCGGGTTGCGCAGATGATCGAGCGGGTCGGCCTCGACCCGGCGCACATGAACCGCTATCCCCACCAGTTCTCCGGCGGCCAGTGCCAGCGCGTGGCGATAGCGCGGGCGCTCATCACCCGGCCGAAGCTGGTCGTCTGCGACGAGGCGGACAGCGCGCTCGACGTCTCGGTGCGCGCCCAGATCCTGGAGC
>CAZQGA010000386.1:0-1864 GCA_964592735.1 uncultured Chromatiaceae bacterium
CAGGTTTGCGCCGTTCCACCAGTCTGCCCAGGGCGGCAAGCAGCAGGTCGCGCATCAACGCTAGACTCAGCGCAGTACCGATCAGCACGCAGATCAGGGCCGCCAGCCAGGGTGGCGCTCCATTGCGTTGTGGTGCGGGCGCAGACACAGGGACCGTCATCTCCCCGACGGGTGATTCGATGATCTGTTCGTCGGCGAAGACGGCTGTACTGGCCGCGTCGGTGCCGGTCATCGTGCTGTCCGGAGGCACCTCAGTGCCGGCGGGTGCGCTTGCGGCAGTCGCAGCCGGGGGAATGGCAGCGACTGCCGGTGAGGCGGGTTCGTTGACCGCTGGTGCAGTGACTGCCGTTGCGGCCAGTGTTGCTGGTGCGTCCTGGCTGAGGGCGGTGCCTGCCGCCGATCTGGTACTGGCAGCCGGAATCAGGATGTCGCTGCCGAGCTTGATCAGGTCCGGATTGCCGCCAATGAAGGCATCCGGATTGGCGGAAAAGATCTGGTCGGCGAGTTGCCAGATGTCGTGACGATTGTTGATTCTGGCGGCAATGGTCGACAGGGTATCGCCGGCTGCCACGCGATAGCGTGTGCCTGCGGCTATCGGTGCAGCAGGGGGGGCGGATGCAGTACGGGAGTGCGGTGGCGGCGCGGGGCGGCTGTTGCTGCGGCTCCCGGTTGCGCCCGGTGTCATCAGCGATGCTGCGGCAGCCGGGAATTGTGGCAGTGCGGACTGCTCGTCCGGCGTACTGGCTGGCACCGGATCTGCACTGGGCTGGCGGGTTCCAGGCAAGTCGAGCATGAGTACATACTGGCGCAGCAGGAGCGGCGTACCGGCGCAGCGCACCTGGACCTGCAGCTCATACATCGGTTCGTACAGGGGTTGCGTGGTCGTGACCAGCAGCTCAACGCTGCTCGCGCCGCCAGCCTCGGGAACCGAGATCGTTGGGCGCGGCAGCGCGCTCAGGTCCGTACGGGATGCAGTGGGCAGGCTGATGCAGCTTGCACCGAGGACCTCACCCGGGCCGAGCTGTACGGGAATCCGTGCGCTGAGCGGTTGGCCGAGCGCGGATTGCAGCGAGACTTCCCCCAGCGTGACCGCCTGTGCCGGGGTGAGCAGGGAAGCGGCGAAGCCGCTGATGGCCAGCGTGCCGGCCACCAGTCTGCGCCGTCCCGATGCAGCACTGGCAGGCGATTTCTTCGACAGTTTTTCCTGGTGCAGTGACAACCGGCGATGAGCGCGGGCCATGGCATCTCGCTCCAAAATTTCAGATTCTTCGGGCAGCGTGTGTTGCGCAATCCCAAGTGCGCAGCAGACCATTTGTCAATAAACCCGTAAATGAATCCCGTCTCGTTTCGATCCGTCAGCTGCCGGTTCTGGTGGTCCGGACGTGGATTTGTGAGCTGCGTCACCCCGTTCCGCGACGCCCCTCAGCCGGTGGCGCGGCTCTCGTGGGTTGGCGCACTCTCGAGGACTACACCGCGGGTCTGCACGAAGTTGCCCTGGAAGTAGGCGATGCCGACCTGCCAGAGCACGGCCATGGTCTTCGCGTCCTCGACCCGTTCGGCGACGGTGCGGATGCCGAGTTCCTTCGCCACCTGGGCTAGCTGGGTGACCCGGCGCTGCTGGTCAGCATCCCGGTTGAGGCCCTGCATCAGGCTGCCGTCGATCTTCATGAACTGCATCGGGATATGCTGCAGCAGCTGGGCTGAGTCGCGACCGGTACCGATGTGATCCACGGCGAAGAGGAAGCCTGCGGCAGCGAGTTTTTCCGACAGTTCTCGGGTGTGCTTGAGGTGTGCGCTTGCCACTTCCTCGCTCACCTGGAAACACAGCCGTTCGGCCGGCACTTTCATGCTCCGCAGCCGGGCC
>CAZQGA010000387.1:0-1857 GCA_964592735.1 uncultured Chromatiaceae bacterium
GTCCTTGAGGGTCGAGCGGGTCGTGAACTCGTTGCCGCAGCTGCAGATGACCTTGGTGTCCTGGTACTGCGGATGAATCTCGGGCTTCATGACTGCTCACCCCGGTGGCGTGCTGGGACTCGAAAAAGGGCGCAGAGGATAGCGGGCGCAGGGTACTCATGGCAAGCCTCGGCCAGCCCCGGCTTTTTATCCACAAATTTTGTGGATAACTCTGTGGGAAACCCGCCCGCCGAACGTCGGAATCCTTCCCCTGCCGACAAAAACTGCGATTTTGGTCAAGAAATGCTCATTTTGAACATCGTCTGGATAAACAATTAGTTAGCAGACAAATCGCAGCCAAACCAACACCAATTTCACTCAAATCTGCCTGAAAGCAATGGAAACGCCCGCCTCTGTGCATAAAGGCCGTGCGCTGCATCAAACCCCGGCATCGATTCCACCTGCTGCGCACCCGAGCAATGAACATAAGCGCCGCAGCGCCCGGCCCCGATGACTTACTTCATTCTTGCGCCCGGGTGGCAGTTCGGCTGCCGTGAGGCCTGACTCCGCATCCACGAAAACCGGGTCATAGCCGAAGCCCGCACTGCCGCGGGCTGCAGCGGCGATACGCCCTTCCCAACTGCCCTCGACCAGCAGCGGCGCCGGATCACCGGCTGCATGCACATACGCGAGCACACAGCGGAACCGTGCGCCGCGCCGATCCGCCGGGATTGCCACCATCTCCCGCAGCAGCAGGGCGACATTGTCGGCATCGCTGGCCTGCGCCCCCGCGTAGCGCGCCGAGCGCACGCCTGGCGCCCCGCCCAGCGCGTCGACTTCCAGGCCGGAATCGTCGGCCAGCGCCGGCAAGCCTGTCGCTGCCGATGCATGCCGCGCTTTGAGCAGGGCGTTTTCCGCAAAACTCCTGCCGGTTTCCTCGACCGGCTTCACGCCCAGTTCCGATTGCAGCAGAACGTCCCAGCCAGGGCCCAGCATGGCGGCAATCTCGCCTGCCTTGCCCCGGTTGCCGGTGGCGAGGACGATGCGCCGGGCCACGGACGCCTCAGGACCGCGTGTTGCGCCAGTCGTTGAGGATCTGGCGCTGGACTTCCATGATCTGCCCACAGCCGGCAGCCGCGAGCGCCAGCATCTGGTCGAGCTCCTCCCGGCGGAAGGCATGGCCTTCGGCGGTTCCCTGCAGTTCGATGAAGGCACCGGAGTCGTTCAGGACTACGTTCATGTCGGTCTCCGCCTGCGCGTCCTCGGCGTAATCAAGATCCAGCACGGGCACGCCCTGGTAGATGCCAACCGAAACGGCGGCCACCTGGCCGTGCAGCGCATGGCGCCTGATGTCGCCCCGACGCAGCAAGGACTCGACCGCCAGGGCCAGCGCAACCCAGGCACCGCTGATGGCGGCGGTGCGGGTGCCGCCGTCCGCCTGCAGGACGTCGCAATCCAGGGTGACAGTGCGCTCGCCAAGAGCCTTGAGGTCAGCCTGTGCGCGCAGGGAACGCCCGATCAACCGCTGGATTTCCTGGGTGCGGCCGGTCTGCCTGCCACGCGCGGCCTCCCTTGCCATGCGGGTGTGCGTCGCCCGCGGCAACATGCCGTACTCGGCGGTGATCCAGCCCTGGCCCTGGCCGCGCAGGAAAGACGGCACACCCGTCTCCACGCTGGCGGTGCACAGCACACGCGTGTTACCGGACTCCACCAGCACGGAACCCTCGGCGTGGCGGGTGAAGCCTACCTCGAAGGAAACATGGCGCAGCTCATCGGGCCGCCGTCCGCTCGGTCTGTTCACGACCCTGCCTCAGCCGAGCCAGCGCAACGCCGCCACGGACGTGTTGTCGCTATGGGCGTTATGGGCACGCACCGCCT
>CAZQGA010000388.1:0-1824 GCA_964592735.1 uncultured Chromatiaceae bacterium
CGCCGCACGTTCGGGCGGCAATCCCGCATAGTCCTGCGGTGGCGGCTCGGCCACCCGGCGACGGTCGCGACTGCCGCGCCCCCGGGCAGGCTCGCTGCGGGCCCCCTCCAGGATATCGCGCACCTCCTTGCGGATCGTCGCCGGCACGATGCCATGACGCTCGTTGTACGCAACCTGCCTGGTGCGGCGCCGGCTCGTCTCGGCGATCGCCCGCTCCATGGATCCCGTCATGCGATCGGCATACAGGATGGCGGAACCATGGGCATTGCGCGCTGCACGACCGATCGTCTGGATCAGCGACCCTTCCGAGCGCAGGAAACCCTCCCTGTCGGCATCGAGGATGGCCACCAGCGACACCTCTGGCATGTCCAGCCCCTCGCGCAGCAGGTTGATGCCGACCAGCACATCGAAGCGGCCGAGACGCAGGTCGCGGATGATTTCGGTACGCTCCACCGTCTCGATGTCCGAGTGCAGATAGCGCACCCGTACACCGTGTTCCTGCAGAAAATCGGTGAGGTCCTCCGCCATGCGTTTGGTCAGCGTGGTGATGAGCACACGCTCGTCGGCAGCGACCCGCCGGTTGATCTCCGAGAGAACGTCGTCCACCTGCGTCCCGGCAGGACGCACCTCGACCTGCGGATCGAGCAGGCCGGTCGGGCGCACCACCTGCTCCACCACCGCCTGCGCCTGCCGCTGCTCGTAAGGGCCCGGCGTCGCGGAGACATACACCGTCTGGGGCGCAATGCGCTCGAACTCCTCGAAGCAAAGCGGACGGTTGTCCAGCGCCGAAGGCAGGCGAAAGCCGTATTCAACCAGGGTTTCCTTGCGCGAGCGGTCGCCCCGGTACATGCCACCGAGTTGCGGGATCGTCACATGGCTTTCGTCGATGATCAGCAGGGCATTGTCCGGCAGATAATCGAACAGGCAGGGTGGTGGCGCCCCGGGCCGGCGCCCGGAAAGATAGCGGCTGTAGTTTTCGATGCCGTTGCAGTAGCCGACCTCGACAATCATCTCGAGATCAAACAGCGTGCGCTGTTCCAGCCGCTGGGCTTCCAGCAGCTTGCCGGCATTGCGCAGCACCGCCAGATGCCCGCGCAGCTCCTCGCGGATCTGGTCCACGGCCCGCACCATGATGTCGCGCGGCGTCACGTAGTGGGTCTTCGGAAAAATGGTGAGGCGCGGCACGGCTTCACCCTGCTCCCCGGTCAGGGGATCGAACCAGGCAAGTGACTCGATTTCGTCATCGAACAGCCCCACGCGCACCGCCTGGCGTTCGGAGTCCGCCGGGAAGATGTCGATCGTCTCGCCACGTACCCGGTAACTGCCCTGCACAAGCTCCAGGTCGTTGCGGGTGTACTGCATCTCGGCCAGACGGCGCAGCAGCTCGCGCTGGTCCACACGGTGCCCGCGCGCCAGGTGCAGCACCATGCTCAGATAGGCCTGCGGGTCGCCGAGGCCATAGATCGAAGATACGGTGGCGACGATGATCGAGTCCGGACGCTCCAGCAATGACTTGGTGGCGGAGAGGCGCATCTGCTCGATGTGGGCGTTGATCGAAGCGTCCTTCTCGATATAGGTATCCGTCGAAGGCACATAGGCCTCAGGCTGGTAGTAGTCGTAATAGGACACGAAGTATTCGACGCGGTTTTTCGGGAAGAATTCGCGCATCTCACCGTAGAGCTGGGCCGCAAGTGTCTTGTTCGGCGCGAGCACCATTGCCGGCCGCTGGATCGCGGCGATGACGTTGGCCATCGTGAAAGTCTTGCCCGAACCCGTGACGCCCAGCAGCGTCTGCCGGGCAAGGCCCGCCTCGATGCCCGCCAC
>CAZQGA010000389.1:0-1814 GCA_964592735.1 uncultured Chromatiaceae bacterium
TCCTGCAGGGACGCGCGCCCGGCCTCTACGGCATGGACGACGTGCTCGGCCTGGCTGGCTGAGCGGCGTTACCGGCCCCGCGGGCCCGCGGCCGGAACGGGGGCAGTCCGCCTCCTAGAATTCGGCCATGAACGAAAAGTACGTGCCCGCCGACGTCGAAGCCGCTGCACAGGCCGCCTGGGCCGCGGCCGATGCCTACCGCGTCAGCGAGGACGCGCGCGACGCCCGGGGCGCCCCGAAGCCGAAGTTCTACGCCTGCTCGATGCTGCCCTACCCCAGCGGCAAGCTGCACATGGGGCACGTGCGCAACTACACCATCAACGACATGATGGCGCGCCAGCTGCGCATGAAGGGCTGCAACGTCCTCATGCCCATGGGCTGGGACGCCTTCGGCCTGCCGGCGGAGAACGCGGCGATCAAGAACAAGGTGCCGCCGGCCGCGTGGACCTACTCGAACATCGCGCACATGAAGGGCCAGATGCGCGCGATGGGCCTGGCCATCGACTGGAGCCGCGAGGTCGCCACCTGCCACCCCGGCTACTACCGCTGGAACCAGTGGCTGTTCCTGAAGATGCTGCAGGCGGGCATCGCCGAGCGGCGCACGCAGCTCGTCAACTGGGACCCCGTCGACCAGACGGTGCTGGCCAACGAGCAGGTCATCGACGGCCGCGGCTGGCGCAGCGGCGCGCTGGTGGAAAAGCGCGAGATCCCGGGCTACTACCTGAACATCACGCGCTACGCCGAGGAACTGCTGGCGGGCGTGGCCGACAGCACGTCGCGCCACTACCTCGAAGGCTGGCCCGAGCGCGTGCGGCTGATGCAGGAGCACTGGATCGGCAGGAGCGAAGGCGTGCGTTTCGCCTTCACGCACGACATCCGCGGCGCCGACGGCAAGCCCATCCAGGGCGGGCGCATGCACGTCTTCACGACGCGCGCCGACACGCTGATGGGCGTGACCTTCTGCGCCGTCGCGCCCGAGCACCCGCTGGCCGCGCACGCCGCCGCCGGCAACCCGGCCATCGCCGCCTTCATCCAGGAGTGCAAGCGGGGCGGCACCACCGAGGCCGAGCTCGCGCTGAAGGCGAAGAAGGGCATGGACACCGGGCTGACGGTGCAGCATCCGATCACCGGCCAAGCGATCCCGCTGTGGGTCGGCAACTACGTGCTGATGAGCTACGGCGACGGCGCGGTGATGGGCGTTCCCGCGCACGACGAGCGCGACTTCGCCTTCGCACTCGAGTACGGGCTGCCGATCACGCAGGTCGTGCACATCGACGGCGAGCACTTCGACTACCGCCGCTGGCAGCCCTGGTACGCCGACAAGACGCGCGGCGTGACGATCAACAGCGACAACTTCAGCGGCCTGCCGCACCAGGCCGCGGTCGACGCCATCGCCAAGGCGCTGCAGTCCAAGGGCCTGGGCGAGAAGAAGACCACCTGGCGCCTGCGCGACTGGGGCGTGAGCCGCCAGCGCTACTGGGGCACGCCCATCCCCATCATCCACTGCGAGGTGCACGGCGCGGTGCCGGTGCCCGAAGCCGAGCTGCCGGTGGTGCTGCCCGAGGACTGCATCCCCGACGGCAGCGGCAACCCGCTGAACAAGCACGAAGGCTTTCACGCCGGCGTCAAGTGCCCGACCTGCGGCCGCCCCGCGCGCCGCGAGACGGACACGATGGATACCTTCGTCGACAGCTCCTGGTACTTCATGCGCTACTGCGACCCGCGCCTGGAAAGCGCGATGGTCGGCGCCGGCACGCAGTACTGGATGCCGATGGACCAGTACATCGGCGGCATCGAGCACGCGATCCTGCACC
>CAZQGA010000390.1:0-1795 GCA_964592735.1 uncultured Chromatiaceae bacterium
CGAAATCCGGCCGCTACCAGCTCGCCAGCGGCCGCGGCGCGCACTTCGGCGAGCCACAGGCGCTCGCCAATGCCGAGTTCATCGTCGCCGCGGAGCTGGACGCCGGCGAGCGCGATGCGCGCATCTTCCTCGCTGCCCCCCTCGATGCCGCGGAGATCGACCGGCACTTCGCCGCAGACATCAGCAGTGGCGAATACGTCGCCTGGGACTCACGTGAACAGGCCGTGCGGGCACGCCGCCAGCGCCGCCTCGGTGAGCTGGTGCTGGAAGACATGCTGCTCGCGAAGCCCGACCCGGCCGCCGTGGCCACGGCGATGCTCGGGGGCATCCGCGAGCTTGGCATCGACGCGCTGCCCTGGACAGCAGCGCTGCGCAACTGGCAGGCGCGTGTCCTGCTGCTGCATCGTGTGGACACACAGGCCCGCGAGCCCTGGCCCGACGTCAGCAATGCGACGCTCACGGCCACGCTCGAGGACTGGCTGCTGCCCTGGCTCGACGGCATCTCGCGTCGCGACCACCTCGTGCGCCTGCCGCTCGCCGATGCGCTGCACGCCCACCTCGGCTACGAGCGGCAGCGACAGCTCGATGAACTCGCGCCGACGCATCTCAGCGTACCGAGCGGCTCGCGCATCACGCTCGACTATTCAGGCGAAATACCAAGCCTCGCCGTGCGCCTGCAGGAATGCTTCGGCCTGCAAGAGACCCCCCGTATTGCCGGTGGGCGCGTGCCGGTATTGATGAAGCTCCTCTCCCCCGCGCAGCGCCCGGTGCAGGTAACGCAGGACCTCAAGAGCTTCTGGGAACGCGGCTACCCCGAGGTGAAGAAGGAACTCAAGGGCCGCTACCCGAAGCACTACTGGCCGGACGACCCCTGGCAGGCGCAGCCGACGCGGCGGGCAAGGCCGCGAGATATCTTGTGAATCCCGGGCAGGCGTCGATTAGCTACGCTGCAAGGCTATAGGTTTCCCCACTACACTGGCGGGAGGAGGGCGATTGGGCTTCGTGCATCGGCACTGGCACGGCCGTAAACACTTGACGTTTAACGGTATACGTTATATCATGCACCCATGATTCAGGGCTTCTGGTGCAGGGATACTCAGGCGCTTTTCGAGACCGGGAAGTCCCGCCGGTTCGCTGGCGTGGCAAAGGTGGCCACGCGGAAACTGGCGCAGCTCGCCGCAGCCGAGACGCTCGAATTCCTGCGCGCCCATCCCGGCAATCAACTGGAGGCCCTCAAGGGTGATCGGGCAGGCCAGCACAGCATCCGCATCAACGATCAGTGGCGGGTGTGCTTTCGCTGGACAGCAAACGGCCCGGAAGCGGTCGAGATCGTGGACTATCACTGACACGGAGACAGTCGATGAGCATCAAAAACGGCATGCGCCCCGTGCACCCCGGCGAGGTGCTGCGGGAAGATTATCTGAAGCCCCTTGGGCTGAGCGCCAATGCGCTCGCCAAGGCGCTGGCGGTACCTGCCCCGCGCGTCAACGATGTGGTGCTGGAGCGCCGTGGCGTCACGGCTGATACCGCAATGCGCCTGGCGCGTTACTTCGGCGGCGATGCCCGTTCGTGGATGAACCTGCAGGCCGCCTACGATCTGCGCTGCGCGGAGATCGAGAACGCGCGCAAGGTCGAGCGCGAAATCACGCCGCTGGCAGTATGAGGCGCCGCCCGGTCACGGGGTGGGGGCGGGCTTGGCTGCGGATATTAACGATTGACGTTATGAACGTATCGCGCTAATATGCGTCCATGATCCGGACCTTCGGGGACAAAGCGACCCAGGCCGTATTCGAGG
>CAZQGA010000391.1:0-1785 GCA_964592735.1 uncultured Chromatiaceae bacterium
ATGTTGATGAGGCCGTCGCTGGCGAGGCCCGGGGTCCAGCCGTCCTGTTCCCAGAATGGCTTCTTCGGCACGATGTGCATGAGGCTGATGTTCTGTGCGCTGATTTCCCGCACGCCTTTCGCCTGGACGGGTGGCAGGCCGGGCGAGACGCGGACGTTGCGCAACGTCGTACAGGGGAGCGAGCTGATGACATGATCGGCACGAAACTTCTTGCCGCCGGCGCAGTGGACTTCAACACCGGCCTTGTCGGTGTTGATGGCAACGACCTTGCGGCCGAATTCGACCGGGTTTTTCAGCGCTTTCGCCATGGCTTCGGGAATGGCCTGGTTGCCCCCTTTGGCGGCGAGGAACGCCGGCTTGCCCTTGGCAAGTTCGCGCTGCGTCTGGGTGAACTTGAGTGCGCCGAGAACCAGCAAGGTGGAGACTTCACGGGCAGAGTCGCCCCAGCCTGGGTCGATATCGTAGGCCATGTGGATCATGGCGTCTGTCCAGCCCTGGCTCTTGAGCCAGGTTTCCAGGGGCACATCGAGGGCGGCCTGGGCGGGACTCAGCCAGGCATCGTCCGTGGGCAGCGGGTTCCTGGGGCCGATGGCCGCACCCAGGTACTGGAATGGCAGGACTTTCTTCAGGGGTTCCGGGAAAGGATTCCTGGGGTGGCTGGCCCAGGCCCCCACGGGGATGTGCTCGGCACCGAGGAAAAGATCGCGCTGCATGAAATAGGCCGCGGTGGGTGTCAGGTCAATGAGATCGACACCGTGATTCATGCAGGCGGTCATGAGCCGTGCATAGCCGGGTGAAAACGACGTGCCGCCGCTTTCCGGGTTCCCTGGCACCTCGCGCTGCGACAGTACTCGCCCGCCAACCCGCTTGCTGCCCTCGATGATGCGTACGTCCAACCCTGCATCCTGCAGTGTCAATGCTGCGTTGAGGCCGGCGAGGCCGGCGCCGAGCACCAGCACCTGGCTCTTGTTCTGGGCCCGCAGGCAGCTCGGCAGGACAGCGAGGGCAGCGGTGGCCCCGGCACCCGCGAGCAGGGTACGACGATCGACGGTCGGGCGGTTCGTGTCCATGGGAGATCCTTCGATGGGTTCTGCGATGGAGGAGTGGTGGTTGGGGCGCGTCAGTATAACGAAAGCTCCCCATGACCTCCCCACCTGGTGTAGACGGTATCGCTGCCCCGGCTCCGGGGATTTGCCTGGCAAGCAGCGTTATTTCCTGGGCAGGGCAAGTTGGTTATGATTTGCCGAGCTTCTTCGGGCAGCCCGGTGATTCGCTGCCGGCTCCCGAAGCCCACCTCGAATAATGACCTACTATTCCACCCACAGGGGGGCTCGCCGTCATGACATCCATCTCCACATCGAAATGGGGCGCATCTGCCGCGGCACTGCTTGCCGTTGCACTGGCGGGCTGCAGCCCGCCACAGGGTTCCGGTGACGGCGCTGCGGCCGCACGTGCAGCGGCCGGTGAGCGCAAGCCTGATGCGGTTTCGCAGGCCAGTGCAGACATGGGCAATCCCCCGGAGTGGGCCGGGAAGGAACTGCCCGCCCGCCAGATCCCGAACATCCCGCAGGCCGCAGAGGCCTACTACGCCCCGGACAACATCCATGTCATCGCGCAGGCGCAGGATCCCGCGGCCCAGCGCCCCGAAGGCGAGAACGTCGGCGGTGCCCTGACCTATACCTTCACTGACACCGGTGAAGAGATCACGCGCATCAACGACCACGGGCAGGATGCCTGTTCGTGGTTCGTCCTCCCGGACGGCAAGCGCCTGATCTGGACCTCGAC
>CAZQGA010000392.1:0-1780 GCA_964592735.1 uncultured Chromatiaceae bacterium
TGACCTCCTCGGGCTGGTAGAGCCCGATGCCGTCGATGATCACCTTGCGCACCAGCTGCGGGTTGTTGATGGCGAGCTCCATCGCCACGCCGCCGCCGGTATGCGTACCGTAGACGTCGACCTCCTTGTGGCCCAGCGCCTCGATCTGGCGGCGGACCGCGTCGGCGTAGTCGGCCATTTCCGGCTGCGCCATCGACATCTTGCAGGAATCGCCGTTGCCCAGTGTGTCCGGCGCATAGAGTGGCTGCGAACCGGCGAGCGATTCCATCAGCGGGACCAGGTTGACCGACGAGGAGGGCGAGGCGTGGATCAGCACCAGCGGCCGGCCGCCGTCCTTGATGTCGCCATGGCTGCGATAGTGCACCTGTCCTTCCTCGATGCGCAGGAATCCGCGTTCGATCCCGGCAGCCATGCTGCCCTCCGGTTCAGCATTCGAAGCGAACGCGCCAAGCCCAAGGGCAGGCACTAACAGGACGGCGAAGTAGACTGACTTCATGAACTGCTCTCCTGGATTGCCCGGAGCGGGCGTTCTGCACCACCCTGCCAACGATATATCGATCCCGGGACGTTGTGCGTAGTTACCGACATTGACGCTCCCAACCCGGGCTGAAAGGATCCGCCGCATGGCCAAAGGCCTGCAGCAGAGCGTCACCGCCCGCTTCCATGAAGCGCTGAATAACGAGAACGACCGATGATGGACAGAAGGACAGCACTTGGCCTGATGGGCGCCTCGGTAGGTCTGGCAGCGGCCGGCGGGGCCGCAGCCGCGGACAAGTCTCCGGCCCGCGGCTCCCTCGACCTCGACGACCAACGGCAGTTCGCGCGGGCGTTCCGCAAGATCGCCTATTCGCTCGATCAAGAGGTGACGTTCTGGTGGCTGGGCGGCACGCGCTACGGTGTCGTCGATTCGGTTGCGACGCCATTCTGGGACATGTACGTCGGCGCCTGGTTCACCACCCGCACGCTCGACGACGAGCACTACGAGGTCGTGATGGCCGGCGCCAACTTCTACACGCCGCCAGGCTCGACCGAGTTGCTGCAGTCCTTCGATAACCCGTACACCGGCAAGGCAGTGCCGGTGAAGTACGCGCCGCCCAAGGCCTCGGTCACCAGGATGGGACTGGAGGGCGGCTCGGCCTTCGGCGGCAATATCCCGGGCATGAAGTCCACCGTGAGCGATGCCGCCGGTCCCGCGACCATCGAGGGAGACGAAGTCATCGTCCGGGGTGACATGATTCTGCGCGCACAGCCGCTCGATCCGTCGAGCGGCATGAAGCCACTGGTGGTGCAGGACTGGTCCACCTATGTGGCCAAGCTGGTCGATGTCGTCAATCCCGAGGTCCTGAATGCACCGGCGACTCATTTCTTCAACGACGTGCTGACCTGGCCCGCGTGGCTGCAGATGGGGGATCAGCCGGGCAGCTATGTGTCGCGCTGCCATGGCCGCAAGGCATTCACATACGGGCAGATGCCGGCGACCTGGCGCAAGCTGTTCGAGCAGGCGATGCCGGAGGTCGCGAGGAATCCGGCTGCCGTCCTGACGGCGCGCTGACCATCGGCCGGGCGCGCAGCCATCGGGGTACTGAGCGCGCTCTGAGCCGGAAGATCTACGCGTTCATTCGCGACTCCAGCCGGTCTCTTTCGCGGTGACGAGCGGCGTCTTCGGCTCGGTATCGACCACGAGCCGCAGGATTTCCGAACGCGCGTAGTGGCCCGCCGAGTCGTGCTGCAGCTTGGCCGCCTGGATGCGGCCCAGGTCAATCTCGCCGATCACGAGCTT
>CAZQGA010000393.1:0-1779 GCA_964592735.1 uncultured Chromatiaceae bacterium
GATTTTTGGCGGATTGTGGGGTTACGTTGCGTGGGGGGCGTATTTCCTCTGGGAGGTTTCCAAACAGGTGCCCGACCAGATCCGCAGGCTTCTCCAGGAGCAGGCCAGCTAGATGTACTCGCGCATCGCCGGTACCGGACATTACCTGCCCGAACGTGTTCTGACGAATCGGGATCTCGAGAAGATGGTGGATACCACGGATGAGTGGATCCGCGATCGAACGGGTATCGAGCGCCGGCACATTGCCGCCGAGACGCAGACCACGGCTGACCTGGCCGAACAGGCCGCACGCCGCGCCATGGAATCGGCCGGAGTCACGGCTGCTGACATCGATTTCATCGTGGTCGGCACCACGACACCGGACGTGGTGTTTCCCAATCTGGGCTGTCTGTTGCAGGAACGGCTCGGCATCCACGGCTGTGCGGCTTTCAGTGTCGAGGCGGCCTGCAGCGGTTTCATCTATGCCTTGAGTATCGCTGACCGCTTCATCGCCACCGGGCGTACGCGTTGTGCGCTGGTCATCGGTGCCGAGACGCTGTCGCGCATTACCGACTGGACTGATCGCACGACCTGCGTTCTGTTCGGTGATGGTGCTGGTGCCGTGGTGCTGAAGCCGGCCGATGAGCCCGGCATCATGTCCTGCCATCTGGGTGCGGATGGCCGTTACAAGGATCTGCTCTATCACCCCTATGGGCCCTCGCGCCGTCCGGGTCCGGTGTTTGGCGAGGATGCTGGTGCCTTCATCCACATGAAGGGTAATGAGGTCTTCAAGGTGGCGGTGAAGACACTCGAGGGCCTGGTCGAGGAGGCGCTGCGGGTCAACCAGCTGGAGCGTTCGGCCGTGGACTGGCTGATTCCGCACCAGGCCAACCTGCGCATCATCCAGGCGACAGCCAAACGGCTCGACATGCCGATGGAACGGGTCGTGCTCACGCTGCAGGACCATGGCAACACCTCTGCCGCCTCTGTACCCATGGCGCTCGATGTCGCGGTGCATGATGGCCGCGTGAAACGCGGGGACCTGCTGCTGCTGGAGGCTTTCGGTGGCGGGTTTACCTGGGGAGCCTGCCTGGTCCGCTTCTGAGCCGGGTGCGGCCGGTGTACTGTTCGCCGGCAAGGTCTCTCACTAGAATCATGCGATGCGATTCCTGAAGTCACTCATGCTGCCGCGCGCTGTGCTGCTGCGCAAGATCCATGCCGGTGCCGTTGCGCTGGTCGTTGCTGCAGCACCGGCCGCGTTCGCCGAGACGCTGATGCTGGAGCCGGGTTCCGACCTGGTTGGGGCGCTGACGACCGTGCGCGCCGCCTATGAAGATACCCTCACCGACATTGCACGGCGCACCGGACTCGGCTACGAGGACATGCGGCACGCCAATCCGCAGGTCGATCCCTGGTTGCCGGGTGAGGATGCAGAAATCCTGTTGCCAACCCGGTACATTCTGCCGGCGGGTACGCGCCAGGGCGTGCTGGTCAATATCGCCGAATTTCGCCTTTATCATTTCACGCGGGTGGGGGATCGCCCGGCCGTAGCGACTTTTCCCGTCAGCATTGGCCGCATGGACTGGGCAACGCCCATCGGCATGCACAAGGTGTTGTCAAAACAGGCTCAGCCAACCTGGTATCCGCCGGCAAGCATCCGTGCCGAACATGCCGCCGATGGTGACATCCTGCCGAGGGCCATACCGCCGGGGCCGAAGAATCCCCTGGGGGATTACGCCATGCGGCTGACGAACACCGGCTACCTCATCCATGGCACCAACCGGTCGGTCGGGATTGGCA
>CAZQGA010000394.1:0-1764 GCA_964592735.1 uncultured Chromatiaceae bacterium
GCACCGTGTCGCGGTAGCGGCCGTTCCACTCGGCCCAGCGGCCGCCGGGGAAGTCGCCGACCTGGTAGAGGCCGCCGGCATCCCAGGCCTCGGCGATGATGCGGGTGCGCGCCAGCACCTCGGAAAATTCGATGTTCCAGAGCACCGGTGCATGCTGCATGGGCCGGCCGTCCTCGCCGCGTGCGAGCACGCTGGCGAGGTCGAAGCGGAAGCCATCGACGTGCATTTCGCGCACCCAGTATTCCAGGCATTGCAGGATGTAACGGGTCACGACCGGGTGGTTGCAGTTCAGCGTGTTACCGCAGCCGGTGTAGTCGCGGTAGCGGCGCCGGTCGGTCTCGTCGAGGTGGTAGAAGATGTCGTTGGCGAGGCCCTTGACGCTGATCACCGGGCCGCCTTCGCCACCCTCGGCCGTATGGTTGAAGACCACGTCGAGGATGACGCCGATGCCGGCACGGTGCAGCGCCTTGACCATGTCGCGGAATTCGCGCCGGCCGTCCGGGCCGGTGCAGTAGGGCGCGTGCGGCGCAAAAAAGCCGTAGGGGCTGTAGCCCCAGTAGTTCTCCAGGCCGAGGGCTGCGGTTTCCGGGGGCACGTCCTGGGTGTCGAAGGCCATCACCGGCATCAGTTCGACGTCGGTGATGCCGAGGCTCTGCAGGTAGGGAATCTTCTCGATGATGCCGGCGAAGCTGCCGGGTGCGGCGACGCCGGCGGAGGGGTGGCGTGTGAAGCCGCCGACGTGCAGTTCGTAGATGATGGTGTCCTCGAGCGCATGGTTGAGCGGTTCGTCGCCCTCCCAGTCGTAACGCTCGTTGTTCACCACCCTGGCGCGCAGTCCCGTTCCCGGCTCGGGTTGCATCGCCGCCTGTGTGCGGTTCCAGCGATGGTTGCCAACCGCGCGTGCCCAGGGGTCGAGCAGCTCATGGCGCGGGTCGAAGCGCAGGCCGCTGCGCGCGGTGTCGTGCGGGCCGTCCGCACGCCAGGCATACCAGAGCCCTGCACCGGCGCCTTCCACGAGTACATGCCAGAAGAAGAACGTGCGGTTGTCGACCGGATCGAGTTCGATGACCTGCAGCGGGTCGTGGTCGGCCGCGTTGGCGTAGAGCAGCAGCGTCATGCTGCTGGCATGGCGGCTGAAGACGGTGAAGTTCACGCCCGCCGGGCCGACGCTTGCCCCGTCGGGGAAGGCCTCGCCCTGGGAGCAGCGGTAGGGCGCCGCGGGCATGTCAGGTCTCCCGGGTCACAACCAGCGCATCAGGCCGGTTTCGTGGGGGTTGAGCAGGCTGTCATGGCGCGGCATCGCACGGATGCCGAAGCGCAGCTCCCCGCACCAGGGCGGCTCGAGTTCGAGCCGGTAGCGGACTTCGTTGCCCTCGGTGCCGATGGGCACGAAGGCGGCGACGTAGACTGTCTCCCTGCCGAGGTGGCGTACGCCATCGGCCAGGCGTCCGTGGGCCGAGTAGTGTTTGACGGGCACGGTGAGGTCCGAGCAGGTTTCACGCCGGAGGATGCACTCCACGCGCACCTCGTGTGCCGCCAGTCCGTTGAGCTGGGCCATCACCTCGAATGTCGTGTGCGTGTCGAAGTCGATGCCTGCCGGCAGCGGACTGGCGAGCCGCAGCGATACGCCATCCCAGGCGGCGGCCACGCGCGCTTTCCAGGCGGCCAGCCCGCGGGCGGCTGCCGCCTCGCCGCCCGCAATGGCACGGCCGTGCGCAGCAGCGGGGCCGTAGAAGTTGCAGGCGTAGTCGTGCAGGATCCGGT
>CAZQGA010000395.1:0-1744 GCA_964592735.1 uncultured Chromatiaceae bacterium
GCGACGATCGTCACCGATGCGCGCCTGGAGATCGTCGCCGAGGGCCCGGTGATCGCCATCCACCAGCCTGACACTGTCCTTGCCGCAATGGATGAATGGAATACGCGCCAGCACGGGCATTCCGGCCTGGTGGACCGTGTGCGGGCCAGCCGGATTTCGCTGGCAGAGGCCGAGAGCCGCACACTAGGGTTCCTGTCGCAGCACCTGGCTGCCAATACCTCACCCATGTGTGGCAACAGCATCTGCCAGGACCGGCGCTTCCTCGCGCGGCTGATGCCGCAGCTGGAGGCCTTCTTCCACTATCGCAACCTCGACGTCACGACGCTGAAGATCCTGGCGGGCCTGTGGGCGCCTGAAGTACTGGCCGGGGTGACCAAGGAGTCCTCCCACCTGGCGCTGGCGGACATCCGTGACTCGATTGCCGAGCTGCGTCACTACCGCGCGAACCTGCTGCGACCCGGCCTGGGCCTGGTGCAGCCGCTGTGAGGCGCCGGTTCCCCGGCAATCACTGCTGATCAGCCGACGGGCGAGCCCGCGAGGAAGAGCCAGGTCTCGACCACCGTATCGGGGTTGAGCGAGATGCTCTCGATGCCCTGGTCAACCAGCCAGCGCGCAAAGTCTGCATGGTCAGACGGTCCCTGGCCGCAGATGCCGATGTACTTGCCCTGTTTCCGGCAGGCCTGGATCGCCATGCTGAGCAGGGCCTTGACCGCATCATCGCGCTCGTCGAACAGTTTGGCGATGAGGCCGGAATCCCGGTCCAGGCCCAGTGTCAGCTGGGTCATGTCGTTGGAGCCGATGGACATGCCGTCGAAGTACTCCAGGTACTGCTCGGCGAGCAGCGCATTGGTCGGGACCTCGCACATCATGATGACCCGCAGCCCATTGTGCCCGCGCTGCAGGCCGTTTGCGGCCAGCAGGCCCGTTACTGCCCTGGCTTCGGCAACGGTACGGATGAAAGGCACCATCACTTCGACGTTGTTGAGCCCCATTTCTTCGCGAACGCGCCTGAGCGCCCGACACTCGAGTTCGAAGCAGGGGCGGAAGGAATCGGCGACATAGCGCGCTGCACCCCTGAAACCCAGCATGGGATTTTCCTCGGCTGGCTCGTACTGCTGGCCGCCGATCAGGTGTGCATATTCATTGCTCTTGAAGTCAGATAGTCGCACGATCACCGGATTGGGGGAGAAGGCGGCTGCGATGCAGGCAATCCCCTCGGCAAGGCGGCTGACGAAGAATTCGACTGGATCGTCGTAGCCAGCCATCTGTTCCCGGATGGTGGCCTTGAGATCGGGACGCAATTGTGAGAATTCCAGCAGAGCCCGCGGATGGACGCCAATCATGCGGTTGATGATGAATTCCAGGCGTGCAAGGCCGACGCCGTGGTTCGGGATTCCCGCGAAATCAAACGCACGATCCGGATTGCCGACATTCATCATGATTTTCACGGGTGGCTGTGGCAGCTTGCCGAGTTCGATTCTCTGCTCTTCGAAATCGAGCATGCCCTCGTAGACGAAGCCTTCATCACCCTCGGCGCAGGATGCCGTGACCTGTGCGCCGGTCTTGATGCGATCCGTGGCATTGCCGCAGCCCACCACCGCCGGGATGCCGAGTTCGCGCGCGATGATGGCGGCGTGACAGGTGCGACCACCACGGTTGGTGACGATGGCCGCGGCACGCTTCATGACGGGTTCCCAGTCCGGGTCGGTCATGTCAGCCACCAGCACGTCGCCGGGCCGCACGC
>CAZQGA010000396.1:0-1742 GCA_964592735.1 uncultured Chromatiaceae bacterium
AACCGTCCTGGTCCGATGTCATCCGGCCCTTGAGCTTGCGCAGGACGCTCCCCCGCGGAGCTGCGTTCGCTGTCGGCGTTCCCATCATGCCCGCATGGCGGCTGGCATGGCCCTGCAACTGGCTCAACACGTCGCCCCGGCCACCGCGATCCGCATCCGATTTCCTCGGCGTCGCCAAGGTCTGACTGCGGAACAGGTCGTAGAGGCCCGATTCCTTCATCGCCCTGCGCGCGCCAGAACCGCCCTCCAGACGGATGCCACCCTGTTGGGATTGCGATACGGGTGTCGGCAAGCTGTTCGGGGTCGTAGCCGATGAGCCAGGACCGCTTGCGGACATGGTTGGCGCCGACATTATCAGCACCCACCACGCACGGTTCGACGGCGTAGCCGAGCGTTTCCAGTTCATCGAGCAGCCGGTCAGCGCCGCGAGTTCGGAGATTAGGGCTGTTTTCAAAAGCGAACCAGCGAGGGCGGCAATCTCCGACCAGGCGGACGGCTTCGAGGTAGAGGCCCGACCGCTCGCCCTCGATGCCTTTGCCCTTGGTGTTGGCGCTGGAGATGTCCTGGCAGGGCGGGCTGCCGACGATGATGTCGGGCAGGATTCCAAGGTCGGAAACAAGGCGAGCTGCCGTGAGTCCGCGCACGTCCTCGTAGAGTCTGACATGTGGATTGTTCTCTGCATAAAGGATGCGCCGCCATTCGACGATTTCGCAGGCGGCGATGGTGACGAAGCCGGCGCGGTGCAGGCCGAGCGACCAGCCGCCCGCCGCCGCGCTGAACAGGTCGAGGGCGCGCATCATGGCGCACCTCGCGGCACGGCACCGGCACCACGCCTCGCGTGCGTGCGCGTCAAAGAAGAAGAGTTAGATTCTTTGTTAGATTCTTCTATAGAGTGCGCTGCGCGATTTGCGCCTGATGTCCCGATACTGCGTGCGCCTGATGTCCCGATAGGTTCCACATGGTTATCCACAGGCACTGTGGATGGATTTTCAGGGAGAAAACGCAGTAGCTCGCGCCCGTCCTCCCGTTCGCTCTGAAGCCGGTAGCCGGGCAACGACTGGCGGGCCGCGATCCGACGAAGGTCCAGCGCGAAGTCGGATGGCCGGGCAAGGCTGCCGGATTTCCGGTGAAGATGGGAAACCTCGAACGCCCAGCCGTCGGGCTGATGCCCGGCATGTTTGCGGGTGACGCGATACAACCAGCGTTCGATGCCGCCTTTCAACCGGAAATAGGCCGGGTCGATGGC
Organism: uncultured Chromatiaceae bacterium; assembly: GCA_964592735.1. Taxonomy (GTDB): domain Bacteria; phylum Pseudomonadota; class Gammaproteobacteria; order Steroidobacterales; genus QUBU01. The sequence goes on from CAZQGA010000396.1 coordinate 1,247, forward strand.
CAGGACCAGCGAACGGTCGATGACGCTGTTGTAGAACCATTCGGGCAGGACGAACTCCATGCCCTCGACGCGCCCGGCGCGCGTGGTCAATTCTTCCCATTCATTAATCCAGGAGAATTGCCGGCGCCGCCAATGCGGCCCGTTGCGGATAGAGGTGGCGATGACGGTCGATTGCAGGCGCGCGAGCGCGGCCTTGAGCAACAGATAGTCCCGGTTGCCGGTGGCCCGCCCGATGGCGCGGAGAAGCTGGTAGGGCATGAAGCGGAAGAAGCGCGACGTGGGAAAGCCGCTGTTCTCCGCCGCGACAATCTGGCTGGCGGCCCAGATCAGCACATCGGCATCCCAGATCGTCGCCATGCCGTGTTCGGGCATGCCGAGTACTTGAACCTCGACGTCGGCGGCCTTGTAGAGAATGGGTTTGGTGCGCGGGGATTTCGCCAGCGAGAAGAAGGGCCGCTCCATCAGGTCGCGCTGGTCGCGCGGCGGGGCGTCTCCC
>CAZQGA010000397.1:0-1738 GCA_964592735.1 uncultured Chromatiaceae bacterium
CAGCCGGCATCCTGCGCGATGGCGGCCTGATGGTGTACCCGACGGACTCCTGCTACGCGTTTGGCTGTCAGATGGGTGCCAGGGATGCCGTGGCCAGGATCGAGCGCCTGCGCCAGACAGGCAAAGATCACAACTTCACCCTCGTGTGTCGTGATCTGTCGGAGATTGCCGCTTATGCCCGGGTCGAGGACTGGGCCTACCGGCTGCTGCGTGCGCATACGCCAGGTCCTTACACGTTCATCCTGACGGCCACACGCGAGGTGCCGCGCCGCCTGCAGAATCCCCGGCGGCGGACCATCGGCATCCGTGTGCCGGATCACCCGGTGCCACTGACGATCACCGAGGCCCTGGGCGAGCCGCTCATCAGTTCAACGCTGATTCTGCCTGATGACCCCATCCCGCTCACGGATCCCGAGCAGATTTATGCGCGTCTGCAGGGCCAGGTTGAACTGGTGATCGAAAGCGGCAACTGCAGCGTCGAGCCCACTTCAGTCATCGATCTGACGGCGGGTTACCCGCAGGTGCTGCGCCAGGGACGCGGTGATACGGCCGCGTTTGCCTGACCTGCACGGGCACGGGTCCGTATAATCCGCCGATGGGTGCTGGAAACATTGCGGACTTCATCCGGATGATTGCCGTGGGCGCGATCCCGGTGATTTTCGCCATTACCTTGCATGAGGTGGCCCACGGCTGGATGGCGCGCCGCTACGGTGACCGCACGGCCGAGATGCTCGGGCGCTTGAGCCTCAACCCTCTGCGCCATGTGGATCCCGTGGGCACGATCGTCGTGCCGCTACTGACCCTGTGGATGGGCGGGTTGCTGTTTGGCTGGGCCAGGCCGGTGCCGATCAATCCCCGTGCCATGCACGATCCGAAGCGCTCGATGATTGCTGTTGCCGCGGCGGGGCCTGGTGCCAACCTGCTGATGGCGATTGGCTGGGCGCTGGCGTGGCATCTGACTGCAGTGCTGGTGCCGGTCGCACCAGGGGCCGCCGAATTCTTGCATCGCATGACGCTTATTGGCATTAATTTCAATATCCTGCTCGGGTTATTTAACCTTCTTCCGGTCCCACCACTTGATGGTGGCCGGGTCCTCAGGGGCCTGGTACCCGAATCCTTCGGCCGCCGGCTCGATGCCATCGAGCCTTACGGTCTTATAATCATCGTGGGGTTGCTCCTGCTGGGTGTGCTCAACTGGGTGCTGGGACCATTGTTCCTGTTTGCCCGGGAACTGGTGTTGTTGCTGGCTGGTGTGAGAGGCGGTTGAGGATGTCGACGGCTGGAGTGGCGGATGAGGCCGCCATCGTGGTGACTGACGAGGTGGCAGTGACTGTCGTGGCCGCCGCCGTCGCCGCACAGCCTGCGCAGGGCGAGATGCCGTTTGCGATCGTCGAGGGACAGGCGGTTACTGAACTGCCGCGGGACCTCTACATCCCGCCGTATGCCCTGGAAGTATTCCTGGAGGCATTTGAAGGGCCGCTCGACCTGCTCCTGTACCTCATCCGCCGCCAGAATCTCGACATCCTCGATATCCCCATCGCGGAGATCACGCGCCAGTACGTCAACTACATCGAGGTCATGGAGGAACTGCAGCTGGAACTGGCCGGCGAGTACCTGCTCATGGCCGCGATGCTGGCCGAGATCAAGTCACGCATGCTGCTGCCGCGGCCGGAGCTGCCCGGTGAGGAGGAGGCCGACCCGCGCGCGGAACTGGTGCGCAGGCTGCAGCAGTACGAGC
>CAZQGA010000398.1:0-1728 GCA_964592735.1 uncultured Chromatiaceae bacterium
CTGCGCCGCGGCTAAGCGCAATATACTTAAGTAGCCCGGGCGGTGGCCGGCCGGCTGGCCGGCCACCGCCTCACGTCGAAGCGACGAGGACGCAGGATCCTCCACGCCAACGGAGCATGCAACCCTCGCTGAAGAGACGAGTTTGCGGAGGTGACCCATGAACGTCACGGCAACCGGCCCCGGCGCCACCGCGCGCGTACCGGTCAGTGACCGGCAGCAGGCGGCATCGGCCGACGGCAAGGCCTTGCCGGTTCCCGGCAAGGATGCGCCGGAACGCACACCGGTCAGCAACGCCGCCAGCATTGAGAAGGCCGTCGAACAGATCAACGCCTATCTGCGCGATTCCAGGCGCGAGATTGAATTCCAGGTCGATGAAAGCAGCGGCCGCACGATCATGCGCATCATTGATGCCACAGGAGAAGTCGTCCGGCAGATCCCCTCCGAGGAGGTCCTGAAGATCGCCGCTGCACTCGACGCACGGGGCTTCCACGGCTTCAGTGATTTCGCCTGACTGGCACTGAAATTGCTAAAAACCCCTTGACCACGGGCAAGGTTGGCTGACCCGCCCATCCGGCAATTTCACGACAGGCTGCTGCCATGGCAATCACCGCTTCAGGACTGGGCTCGGGACTCGACGTCAAGGGACTTGTCGAGCAACTCGTTTCCGCCGAACGCCAGCCGGTGGCAACGCGCCTGGCGGCACAGGAGGCCAAGGCGACTGCCCAGCTCACGGGCATCGGGCGGCTGAAGAGCGCGCTCGCGACTTTCCAGTCGGCGGTTGCCAGGCTCGCCGACATCGATGCCTTCCAGCAACGCAAGGCCAGCATCTCCGACAGTGAGCGCATCGCGGTCCAGGTCACCAGCGAAGCCGGTCCAGCCAGTTACGACGTCGAAGTCATCAGCCTCGCCAGCGCACACCGGCTGGTCTCCGGCAGCTTTGCCGCCCCGGACACGGTCGTGGGCGAGGGTCAGCTGCGCATCAGCAGCGGCGCCGACAGCATGCAGATCGACATCACCCCGGCCAACAGCACGCTCGCCGGCATCCGCGATGCCATCAATGCCTCGACCAACAATCCCGGCGTACGTGCCAGCATCGTAACGGGCGCCGACGGTGCCCACCTGATCCTGACGGCAACCCGCAGCGGCGCTGCCCAGGCGATCACGGTGGACGCCATCGCCCCTGGCAGCCCGCTCGAAGTATTCGAATATGGCGCGGGAACGACTAACGCCATGACTGAACGGGTGGCTGCCGCCGATGCCAGCGCCACCATCGACGGGCTGGCGGTGACCAGCCCAGGCAACACGATCAGCACGGCCATTCCCGGCGTGACCATCAATCTGCTCAAGGCCGGGGTTGGGGTTGCTGTCAACCTGCAGGTCACCTACGACAAGGACGCCGCACGCGAGTCACTCGGCAAGTTCGTCGATGCCTACAACGCGGTCGTCAGCACCATCAATGAACTGACCGCCTACAACGCCGACACCCGCTCTGCCGGCCCGCTGCTCGGCGACGCCGCCACCCGAGCCGTCCGCAGCGCGCTGCGTGCGGTGCTCGGCAGTCCCGCAGGCGGGCCAGAGGACTCCTTCCGCTCCCTGGCGGAAATCGGCATCAACTCGGACATGCGCGGCAATCTCTCCCTCGATGCCGGGAAATTCAGCACGGCAGTGACGTCTGATTTCGACGGCGTCGGCCGCGTCCTGGCCGGCACACAGGACGGCATCGCGGTG
>CAZQGA010000399.1:0-1711 GCA_964592735.1 uncultured Chromatiaceae bacterium
ACGGCCTTGCCGCCCGCAGGCAGGCGCGCGATCACACCGGGCGCACGACGGGGCGGGCGCACCCGGGAGTAATCAGCAAAGAAGGGGGATCCCGGCGCTTTGCCGCGATTGTACCGGAGCGGTACCCGGCGGGGCGCATCCGGGCGGGCTGCCAGGGACCACGGTGTGGTCGCTGCCTCCACAGGGTGGCCTTATGTTTAATCCATCATTGCCCACTGCGCGGCTGCCGGTGCAGTCTTGGGCCGTTCCGTCCCTCCCGGCTGGCGACAGCCGCATGGTGCGCAGGCAAGGACAAGGTGGAGAGGCGGGGAGTGCTTGTCCGTATGCCCGGAAAACCAAACCAAACCTGAAGTGGGGGATCTCCAGATGAACAAGTACCTTCTTGCTGCGGCAGCGAGCCTGCTGCTCGCGACGGGTGCCCAGGCAGCAACCTACAGCCTGACCGGTGTCACGTATTTCAATTCTTTTGCCGGTTCCATGCCGGTTGCGTCCTGCACGGGCTGCGGCACTGCAACGGCTGTGACCAGTGGCATTGCCAACTCCAGCGTGGCGCTGAGTGGCGTCGCGTGGAAGTTCAATGGGGGTGGTAGCGCCTATGACATTGTTTTCGACGGCACGACCACGCTGGCACTCGGCACCACCCTGAACAAGAGCAACGACAGCTGCGTCCAGACGCTCGGCAGCGTCTGTTCCCCGGCCAGCATCCGTTCGGGCCTGGCTGGTCCTGCCTATTACACGGGTATTGCCAATGACGGCACCACGGTCTGTACGAACGATCGTTGCCGCGTGGATGTCAGCCTGTCCGGCAGCACGCTGTCGGTTGTCATCAAGCGTGCCTTGTCGGAAGGTGCGTCTGCCAACTACCAGAGCTACACCATGAGTTTTGCGCAGGTGGTGCCGGTTCCCGCGGCAGCCTGGCTGCTCGGTTCGGCGCTTGGCCTGCTGGGTGTCGTCCGGCGCAGGGCGGCTTGAGCCTGGACGGACTTTCTGGAAGCTGAAAAGTCACCCCGGGGAACCCGTGGCGGACGTCGCGGGTTCTGCCGGGTTCCCGGTGGCAGCCATTGCCTCCAGGTGGAGTGGGGAAGCCCTATGAACACAGACAAGATCGTTGCGGCACTGGTCCTTGGCATGGTCTCGCTGTCCGCCGATGCGGCACTCTTCAGCCGCCTCGGTGGCCAGGCGTATTTCGACGACACGCTGCACGTCACCTGGCTGCAGGACGTGGGCCTGGCGGCCAGTAACAGTTTTGGCGTCAGCGGCATCGACGCCGAGGGCCGCATGAACTGGGACACAGCCAATAGCTGGATCGCTGCCATGAACTCGGCGAACTACCTGGGCGTGAACACCTGGCGGCTGCCGGGCCTGGTCGATATCAACAACGATGGCTGCCAGGACAATTTTGCACGCCAGGGGACGGATTGCGGCTATAACGCCGTGAGTGTCGGCCCGGACGCCTCGGAAATGGCGTCGATGTTCTACGACACCCTCGGCAATCTCGCCTTCTGGGGCCCATCGCCCATTTCCGGCCCGCATGGCTCCCCGCAGTTGCCGGGGCTGGGTATCCAGAACTCCGGCCCGTTCAGCGGCCTGGGGAACACCACCACCGAGTTCTACCTGTTCTGGTACGGCCAGGAAGATGCCAATGACCCGGCCAACAGCGCCTGGTATTTCGGCCCACCCTCGGGTGGCCAGCGCGTCATCGGCAAGGAGG
>CAZQGA010000400.1:0-1703 GCA_964592735.1 uncultured Chromatiaceae bacterium
GGTCGTCAGGGCCTGACAATCCGATGGTGCCGGAGGTGGGAATCGAACCCACACGAGGGGTGAACCTCACCGGATTTTGAGTCCGATTCTGACCGTCAACCGTCGGCCAGATTTCGCGAATAGCGCTGAGAAACACCCTAACAACATGTGCAGTCGTGATCACGACTTAGCGTGTCGTGGTTACCGCATGGTTACCGCTGGACGCCGCTAGGGTGCCGCAGCACAAACTCTCACGACTGCCGTTGACAGAACGCAAAGTGTATTCTATGCTCATCCCTGACGTGAATCGCGACTTCAGCTTCTCGGACGTGCTTCAGGCTAGTGGGGCGACACGCAGCGACCTGATGTCCTTACTGCGCGCCCACGTCGTGAAGGGGAGTGCGAAGGAGACCACCGGCAAGGGCGACCATCGGCGGTTCACGGCGGATGACGTGCTCGCGGTGAGGATGGCGCTTGAGTTGAAGCGCCAGGGCGTCGGCAGCCGGTATCAGCGAGCGCTGGTGACGGAGGCCCTGTCGGGCCTAATGCGCGTCTCGCGGCGCCTAGGGCAGGCGCTGCCGCCGGCCGTACTGGTGCGTGTCGCTGGCCCCCGAGCCGTCGAGGTGCTGGTGCCTGAGCGAATCGAGAGCGCGCCCACGGGCGTGCTGTTGAACGTGGCGACGATGATCACCGAAACGAAGGACGCGATCGCGCGACTGCCGTAAGGCCACCCTTTTTTTCGCACGCCAGAACACAGGTTGCGTTTACGGTGAGAGGCAAGCCGATGAGGACTACGCGAGAGATCGAGACGGTGGGGACGCGCGATGCCTGCGCGATTCTCGGCGTCGGCCCGCACAGCCTGTATGCCCTAGTCCGCGCCGGGCGAGTGCCCGCGATCCGAATGCCGAGCGCCCGCGCCCGCAGTGGCATGAGCAATCGGTTTCGGTTTCGCGTGGATGCGTTGCGCCAGTTGCAGCGGCAGTGGACGGAACAGGAAATCGCCTAGAAAAGCGAACGCCCGCGTGGGGCGCGGGCGTTTGTGGCGGTGGGACGCGGCGATGGAGGCCGCGACGCATGGAAGATCTTAGCACATCCCGAGAGCCTGACCACGGGCCAGGCGGCATCGTCACGGCCCTCTACCAGCTTGAACTGCGGCGCCTCGCCGACCTTCAGCGGCAGCACGACGACCTGGCGGCCCGCATCCAACACCAGCTGCGCCGCGTGGCCGAGGCCGCGAAGCTGCTGTCGAGGGCCTCATGACCGTCGACGACGTGCTCCGGCGCTTCGACGGCACAAAGCCGGCGGGTGACGGCTGGCAGGCCCGCTGCCCCGCCCACGAGGACCGCAAGGCGAGCCTGAGCATCACGTCGACCCACGACAAGGTGCTGGTGCACTGCCATGCGGGCTGCGATCCCGAGGCCATCGTCGGCGCGGTCGGCCTGACCCTGCACGACCTGTTCCTCAACGGCAACGGTCACCGGGCGTCGAAGGCCACCATCCTCGAGACCTACGACTACGAGGACGAGGCCGGCCGGCTGCTCTACCAGGCGGTGCGCTTCGACCCGAAGGACTTCCGGCAGCGCCGGCCAGACGGGCACGGCGGCTGGACGTGGGATCTGAAGGGCGTGCGGCGAGTGCTCTACCGGCTGCCGCAACTGCAGGGGCGCAAGACCGTCACGGTGGTCGAGGGCGAGCGCGACGTGGCCACCGCGGTGAAGTGGGAC
>CAZQGA010000401.1:0-1691 GCA_964592735.1 uncultured Chromatiaceae bacterium
CGCGATGAGTCTGCCCGCCGCGCGGGGGCGAGCCGCGTGAACCAGCCGCAGAACGTCCCGCACGATCTGCCCCAGTTCATCCAGCGCCTGGAGGCGCAGGATGAGCTGGTGCGCATCAAGGAAGCCGTCGATCCGCGCAACTTCGAGCTGGCCTCCATGGTGCAGCTCATGGAGGACGGCCCCAACAAGGCCATCCTGTTCGAGAACGTCAAAGGCCATGACCTGCCCGTGGTGGCCAATCTCTACGGCACCCTGCACCGCACCGCGCTGGCCTTGGGAATCGAGCCGACCCCAGCGCAGATCGAGCAGTATCGCGACGATCCGCGCGGCAGCCCGGGGGCGATGGCCGGCATGTCCGGGCGCAAGTTCAACGGCTTCGCGATCGATGCGCGCTCGCGCGCCGAGCTGGTGCTCATCAAGGAGCTGCTGCTGGACGCCGACCGCCGCGCGCACGCCAAGGAATGTCCCTACCAGCTCGTGCCCACCGGCAGCTGCCAGCAGGTCGTGCTGACCGACAACATCGATGTCACCAAGATGCTGCCCGTGGTGTGGCACGCCACCCAGGACGCCAGCCCCTACATCACCCCCGGCGGGCTGGTGCAGAAGGATCCGGAAAACGGCATTCTGAACATCGGCGTGCGGCGCCACATGGTCTGCCCGGAGCGCTATGGGCCCAAGCGCATCGGCGTGCAGATCGGCACCCAGACCCCGGGCGGCAAGATCCTGCAGAAGTGGCACGAACGCGGCGAAGCCTGCCCGATGGCCATCGTGCTGGGGGCCGACCCGGTGACCTCGGTGCTCTCCACCTATTCCTCGCCCCACTACTGGATGGACCCGCCCTACAGCGAGTTCGACATGACCGGGGTGATCCGCGGCAAGGCCCTCGAGCTGGTCAAGTGCAAGAGCATCGATCTTGAAGTGCCGGCCAACGCGGAAATCGTCATCGAGGGCCTGTGCCCGCCGCCGCCGAACAACAAGATCGACGAAGGCCCGATGATGGAGTTCACCGACTATGCCGGAACGCACATCGTGGCCATCCCCTACATGGAGGTGACGGCCATCACCTATCGCAAGGGTGCGCTCTACCACACCACCATGTCCGGCAACTCCGAGGAGCACCGCATCGGCTGCATCTGGTCGTTCTTCGGCTACGAGCAGATGGGGCTCGCCCAGGTGAAGCGCCAGTTCCCGCATGTCAAGGACATCGGCATCATGGCCGGCTCGCACGGCTTTCATGCCGTGGCGTCGCTCAAGAAGACCTACGAGGGCGAGGACCTGCAGCTGCTGCATCATCTGCTGGCCACGCAGTACTTCAAGTACGTCACGGTGGTCGATGATGACGTCGATCCGCACAACAGCGAGCAGGTCGAGTGGGCCCGCGCCACGCGCGCCGGGCGCAGCGCCAGCGACTTTCAGATCTTCGACCGCCTGCCGACCTGGGAGATGGATCCGGAGATCGACGATCACTGGCGCGTGGCCAAGCTCGGCGTGCTCGCCACCCGCCCGCTGGGGGAAACCTACGAGGTGCCCTCCCCGGATCGGGCGGTCATGGAGCGCATGCGCCCGCTGTTCGCCAAGTATCTGAAGGCTCGATAAGGCCTGAAGGTTCGCGAGGCCACGGCCGCAGGCGCCCCCACGACCCACGCCCACGCCCACGCCCCCCGCGGTCAGGCGCCGCTCGCCACGCAGGC
>CAZQGA010000402.1:0-1691 GCA_964592735.1 uncultured Chromatiaceae bacterium
GCTCCGCCCCGGGCCGCGGCACGATGACGACCTTGACCGCCTGCCCGAGCAGGCCGTCGTCCACCCCGGTGACGCCCACTTCGGCGACACCCGGCAGCGCGGCCACCACCTCCTCGATTTCCTCGGGGCTGACGCGATAGGCGCCGACCTTGATCATGCTGTTCAGGCGGCCCTTGACGAAAAGATAGCCATCTTCATCCAGCCAGCCAAGGTCACCCGTATGCAGCCAGCCGTCGTGCAGGACCTCGGCGGTGGCAGCCGGATCATCCCAGTAACCGAGCATGACATTCGGGCCCCGCGCGCAGATCTCGCCCTCGACGCCGCGCGGCAGCGAGCGGCCGTGACGGCGGATGTCGATCTCCACGCCATCGATCGGGATGCCCACCGAGCCCGGCCGGGCCGCCAGCTCCTCCGGCGGCAGCCAGGCCAGACGCGCCGTGGCCTCCGTCTGACCATACATGAGGAAGATGCGCGGTGCGGGCAATGCCTGTCGCAGCTGGTCGACCACGGCAGGTGGCATGGGTCCGCCCGCCTGCGTGAGGTAGCGCAGGCTGCGGAGATCATAATCCTGCAGCCGGCAGCGGTGCAGCAACAGGGCAAAGGTGGCCGGCACCCCGGGGAGGCCGGTCACCCCTTCGCGCTCGATGCACTGCAAGGTTTCATGCGGATAAACGAGATTGTCATCGAGCACCAGCCGCGCACCCACCATCAGGTGGCTGTGCAGGACCGAATTGCCGTAGGAGTAATGCAGCGGCAGGATGGCCAGCCCGCAGTCGGCGGTGCCAAGCTCCAGGTAGCGGGCGATCGCCAGGGCATTGGAATGCAGGTTGCCGTAGCTCAGCATGACCCCCTTGGGGTTGCCGGTGGTGCCAGAGGTGTAGATGATGCTCGCCAGATCGGTCGGCAGGTGGCTGGCCACCGGCGCCGGCTCGACACCACCCCCCAGCGCCTCGACGAACTGCTGCAGACCATCGGGCCCCTCGCGCAGCTCCAGCCCGAGCACGGCGATACCCGCCGTCCCGAGGGCTTCGCTCACGGCGCTCCATCCCGGGTTGCCGGCATTCCCGATCATCAGGCTGGCACCACAGTGGCTGGCCTGGCGAAGCAGCACCGGCGCACACTCGAGCGGATTGAGCGGCACCACGACGCAGCCTGCGCCCAGGATGCCGTAATAGCAGGCAACGTAGTGGGGCGAGTTGCGCATCAGCAGCGCCACCCGTGCACCCCGCGGGATACCGCGTGCACGAAGCGCTGACCGCACGCCGGCGATCGCCTGGTCCAGCTCGCGGTAGGACCAGCGGCTGCCTCGCCAGCTCAGCGCGATGGCATCGGGAGACCCGAGGTTGATCGCCTCGAGCCCTTGGACGAGTGAGGCCGGCATGCTGCTCAGGCAGGCTGCTGCCGGTGCACGTAGTCGACGATCTTGCTGACGGAATCGAAGTTCTCGGCAATCATGTCCTCGTCCTTGACCTTCACGCCGAACTGTTCCTCGACGAACAGGATGATTTCAAGCATGCCCGTCGAGTCGACGATACCCCGACCGACCAGGGAATCGGCCAGCCCGAGCGCAGTGGCATCGTCAGTAAACAGGTAGTTTTCCAGAATGTAGGCCCGGATGGTGTCATGCATTGAGTTGCTCATTGACGTACCTGTACCGCAACCGGCTGTCAGCAGCCGATAATTTAAATGAA
>CAZQGA010000403.1:0-1680 GCA_964592735.1 uncultured Chromatiaceae bacterium
GCCTTCATGATGCTGGTGCCCGCCGCGCTCGCGACGCAGCGGATCCGGCTCGGCGTGCTCGCCGTCAGCCCCTGGGAGATGCATCCACTGAAGATCGGCAATGCGCTGCTGACACTCAACGAATTCAGCAAGGGCCGTGCCGTGGTGGCCATCGGCGGCGGCGGCTCGGTGCTGGGCTCCTGCGGCGTAAAGTTCGACCCCAAGGCGCTGCGCATGGTGCGCGGCGTCCGCGAAGCGGTGGAAATTGCACGCACGGTGGTGTCCGGCAAAATGTGCATGGGCTACAAAGGCGGGATCTTCCAGGTGTCGCGCCCTTTCAGGCATGTCTGGAAGAAGGCACCCACTGCGGGTGTCTTCACCTGCTCGACCGGCCACCAGATGCTGGAGATGGCCGGCAGATGCGCCGACGGCACGCAGATGAGCGATGTGACACCGGAGAAGATCGGCGAGCACATGGCGAGCCTGCAACGCGGGCTCGCGGCGCGTGCAACGCCGGCCGAAGATTTCCGCATCGGCAATTTCTGGGCCTGGCACGTGAAGGAAGACGCAGCAAAGTCGATGTACGAGGCGCGCCGCGAGCTGGTGTTCCGTGGCGAACTGCTGCCGCCACGCTACGACATGCTGCCCTATGTCACGCCGGAGGAACGCCAGCTGGTCATCGACAAGTGGCAAAACTTCGCCAAGGCCTTCTGGACCCGTTCAGGCGTGATCGAAGACGTGCCCGAGTCGATCGTCAGCCGGCTGATCGCTGCCTGCTCCTCGGCCGGCGGCCTCGACGCCCTTGACGCCCAGATCGAGCGCTTCCGGGTCTTCGAGCGCGCCGGGCTGACGGAGCTGTCGATCCGGCTGTTCGATGAACCCATGGCCGGGCTGGAGATCCTGGCCCGCCACGTACTGCCGAAGTTCGAGCGCTACGAGGGAGCCGGATCCGCCTGATGACGCGCCCGTGACGGCGCCGCGCATGCGCGCCTACAATGGGCGCCCATGAATACACCCATGTCCCCCATCCACAGCATCGCCGTCATTGGCGGTACCGGCGCCCTTGGCAGCGGCCTGGCACGGCGCTGGGCCCGTGCCGGCCTCAGGGTCCACATCGGCTCACGCGACGGCGCGAAGGCCGTGCAGTCGGCAGCGGCCCTCACCGCCGCGCTGCCCGGGGCAAAAGTCAGTGGCCACGCCAATCCAGAGGCTGCCGCGGCAGCCGGGATCGTCGTCCTTACCGTACCCTTCGCCCACCAGCAGCCGGTCCTCGAGGACATCCGCGGGGCGCTGCCTGGCAAGATCCTCATCGATACCACGGTGCCGCTGGTGCCACCGAAAGTCATGCGGGTGCAACTGCCGAAGGAAGGCTGCGCCGCGCTCATCACCCAGGGTATCGTCGGCGCAGACACCACCGTGGTTTCCGCGTTCCAGAATGTCGCTGCCGACGTACTTGCCTCGGATGCCGAACCCGAATGCGACGTGCTGGTTGCCGGTGACAAGGCCGAGGCCCGCGAACTCGTCGTCGGCCTGGCGCGTCTGGCGGGCTTTCGCGCCTGGCATGCAGGCCCGCTCGCCAACTCGGCGGCCATGGAGGCACTGACCTCCGTGCTCATCTTCATGAACCGGCACTACAAGTCCGGGCACGCCGGCATCCGCCTCGCCGGCGTGGGGCAGGCCGGCGCCTGAGGGCGCTGGCAC
>CAZQGA010000404.1:0-1675 GCA_964592735.1 uncultured Chromatiaceae bacterium
ACATCGGCAGGGCATCGGCCCGCGCAACGGCGGTGGCGAGCCACCAGGCTGTGCCAAGCAGCAGCAGGGCGGCGTGGCGTCGCAGGGAATGGGCCATCACGGTTGCCTTTGCGTCAGCAGCGCACCGGTGCAGGTTACACCAGCCGCACGGGGCGTGAGCGGGCGGCATCCAGTTGCACTGGATCGAGCCAGGCTACGTGGGTGTCGATGTGGCCGTCGGGATGCAGGTCCAGCCAGCGCCAGCCGGGTGGGCGTGTGTCCAGGGCAAAGTCATCCGCACCCGGCAGGAACTGGAAGCAGGTCGATGGCGTGGTGAGGTAACGGATACCACGGTGCATCACATCCGTGGCCTGGTGCACATGGCCGGATACCACGGCCCGCACCTGGGGCGCCCGCTCGAGCAGGGCGAGCAGTTGCGCGGCGTTGTAGAGACCGAGTTCGTCGAGCCAGCGGCTGCCGAGGGGCAGGACATGGTGGTGCAGCGCAACGAGTACGTGCCGGTCGCGGTGCTCGTCGAGTTGCGCGGCCAGCCGCGCAAGTTCGGCGGCTGACAGGCGGCCACCATGATCACCGGGAATGAAGCTGTCGAGCATGAGCACGGCCCAGCAGCCGGCGACTGCAGCATCACCGATCTGGTACGACGGACCCGCGAGTTCATCCTGCAGGATCCCGGGTGCATCGTGGTTGCCGGGCAGGCACCACACGGGAAGGCCGAGCGGTGCCAGCAGGCCGCGGAAGTGGCGATAGGCGCCCGGCGTCTCGTCCTGGCTCAGGTCGCCGGTCGCGAGTACGGCGTCGGGGCGCTGGCTGCTGGCGGTGGCAAGGACAGCGGCAAGGCTTTCCCGGGTGTTGATGCCGCGCAGGCGCCCGTCCGGCGCGGCGAACAGGTGCGTGTCGGTGATGTGCAGGAGTCTGAGAGCCGCGTTGGCCACGGTGCCGTCTTCTGGCCGCGAGTGCGGGCGACCTTTCTGGTGTTGCATTGGGCAGCGACTATAGCCGGCTGCGTTGGCCGGATCCGGCCGCAGTTCTCAGCCCCGCGATCCTGCCACCCGGAGTGCCTGCCCGGCGGACGGCACACCAGTTCGTGCGCCGTCCGCCGGATGCGTTCAGTAGCGGTAATGCTCGGGCTTGTAAGGGCCACCCACCGGCACGCCGATATAGTCGGCCTGGGCCTGGGTGAGGGTGGTGAGGTTCGCGCCAATTTTCTGCAGGTGCAGGCGTGCCACTTTCTCGTCGAGGTGCTTGGGCAGGACGTAGACCTTGCGCTCGTACTTCGCAGCGTGGTTCCACAGGTCGATCTGCGCGAGCACCTGGTTGGTGAAGGAGTTCGACATCACGAAGGAGGGGTGGCCCGTGGCACAGCCAAGGTTCACCAGGCGGCCCTCGGCGAGCAGGATGATGCGCCGTCCGTCCGGGAAAATGATGTGGTCCACCTGGGGCTTGATGTTTTCCCACTTGTACCTGCGCAGGCTCGCCACATCGATTTCGCTGTCGAAGTGGCCGATGTTGCACACGATCGCCTGGTGCTTCATCTGCTTCAGGTGCTCGTGGGTGATGACGTGGAAGTTGCCGGTGGCGCTGACGAAGATGTCAGCGCGGGCGGCCGCGTAATCCATGGTGACGACGCGATAGCCCTCCATCGCCGCCTGCAGGGCATTGATGGGGTCGATCTCCG
>CAZQGA010000405.1:0-1636 GCA_964592735.1 uncultured Chromatiaceae bacterium
GGGGCGAGCAGCTCGTCCAGCCTTTGCATGTCAACCGCCGTCCAGACCATGCCGCTGGGGTTGTGCGGGCTGTTGACCAGGATGGCGCGGGTGCGGGGCGTCAGCGCTGCGGCGATCTTGCCGAAGTCGGGGCGAAAGCTGCCGGGGGCGAGCGGCACGCGCACCACGCGTGCACCGGCGAGCTCGATGCCCGGCACGTAACTGTCGTAGCACGGTTCGAGCACGATCACCTCGTCGCCGGGGCCAGCGCAGCACAGGATGGCCGTCAGGATGGCCTGGGTGGCGCCGGCCGTCACGGTGATTTCGGTGTCACTGTCGTAGTGGCGCCCGTACAAGGTCGCGATCTTGGCAGCGATCGCGGTGCGCAGCGGGAGGGCGCCCGGCATCGGCGGGTACTGGTTGTGACCCGCCTTCATCGCGGTGTTGACGGCATCGATCAAACGCGGGTCACAGTCGAAGTCCGGAAAACCCTGCCCCAGATTGACCGCCTGGTGCCGGGTGGCCAGCGCCGACATGACGGTGAAGATGGTGGTGCCGACGTTGGGCAGGCGCGAAGGAAACACCGGCGTGCGCTCAGGATGCGTCATGGCTGCTTGAATTGTTCATGGCCTTGAGGATCAGGTTCCTGTCGAGCCGGTCCGACAGGAGGCTGGCGAAGTGGTGAACGAAGTCGCGCAGCCAGGCGCCGCGCTTGAAGGCCACGCGCGCCACGTTCTGGCCCAGCAGATGGCCGAGCGGGCGCCAGACGAGATCGGGATCGGCCTTGCCGCGAGCCGCCATTTCCGCCACGATTCCGATGCCCAGCCCAAGCCGGACGTAGGTCTTGATGACGTCCGAATCGATGGCTTCCAGCACGATCCGGGGCTTGAGGTGCCGTTGTGCGAAGGCCTTGTCGATGCGTGTGCGCCCGGTGAACGACGGGTGGTAGGTCACCAGTGGCTCGGTGGCAATGTCCTCCAGCGTGACCTGCTCGCGCCGCGCCAGCGGGTGCTGAGCCGGCAGCACCAGCACATGCTGCCATTCGTAGCAGGGCAGGGTGACCAGGTCCGCATAGTCGGCCAGAGATTCGGTGGCGATCCCGATGTCGGCCACTTCGTCGATCACCATGCGGGCGACCTGATCGGGTGCGCCCTGGTGCAGGCTGATGTTGACCTTGGGGTAGCGCTCGCGCAGCTTCGTGACCGGGATCGGCAGCACGTAGCGCGCCTGCGAGTGGGTGGTGGCAATCGACAGCGTGCCGCTGTCCTGCGCGCTGTATTCCTGACCGATGCGCTTCAAATTGCCGAGTTCACGCAGGATGATGGCGACGCTTTGCAGCACATGCTCGCCCGGCTCCGTGACGCGCTTGAGCCGCTTGCCGTGACGGGCGAAGATCTCGATGCCGAGTTCTTCTTCCAGTTCGATGATGGCCTTTGAAACGCCGGGCTGCGAAGTGTGGAGCGCCTTGGCGGCCTCGGTCAGGTTCAGGTTGCGGCGCACGGCTTCCTGAACGAAGCGGAATTGGTGGAGGTTCATTTCGTGGAATATGAATCCCCGTCATTATCATCTTTTCATCTAAGACAAATCGTTTTTCTCGTTCCCTCATTGCCGCAAGACCAACCAGCTGAACGCGGCGAGCGAGAGCAGGGAATACAGC
>CAZQGA010000406.1:0-1632 GCA_964592735.1 uncultured Chromatiaceae bacterium
GTCATTTTCTATACGGGTGGCACGACCGGTGTGCCGAAGGGTGTCATGCACACGCATGACACCCTGTTCCACTTCATCCTGACGTTCATCGTCTCTGAACACGTCGACACGACGCTGGTCCATCTGCACATCACACCGATGTTCCACCTCTCCTGCATCGGCGTCCTGGCGACGACGGCAGTGGCGGGCACCCACGTCATCCTGCCGAAATTCGACCCCGAGGAGGCGCTGCGTGCGATCCACGAGCACGCCGTGACCTGCTGTCTGTCGGTGCCGGTGATGTTCGAGCGCATGCTGTTCCATCCGCACGTCGGCCAGTACCGCCTCGACAGCCTGCGGATGCTGGGCTACGCAGCTTCACCCATGCCGCCGCGCATCCTCGAGGAGGCACGGCGCCGGTTCCCGCAGCTGCGTTTTGCGCAGGCCTATGGCATGACGGAAGCGCCAGGACCGCTCTACCTCGGGCCGGAGCATCACACCCAGGAGGCGGTGGATGCCGGGATCACCCGCTCCGCCGGGCGTCCGGTACCGACCTGCGCAATCGGTATCGTCGATGCGCAAGGCCGTGAGGCAGGGCCGGGTGTCGTTGGCGAGATCGTCATTCGGGGGCCCATCGTCATGAAGGGTTACCTCAAGAACCCGGAGCTGACGCGCGAGGTGATCCGTGATGGCTGGCTGCACACCGGCGATGCGGGCTACATGGATGCTGCGGGCTTCGTGTATATCACCGACCGGATCAAGGACATGATCATTTCCGGCGGGGAGAACGTGTATTCCACCGAGGTCGAGGGCATCGTGTCACGGCATCCCGCCGTGGCGCAGTGCGCAGTGATCGGCATTCCGAGCGAGCAGTGGGGTGAGAGCGTGCACGCCATCGTCACGCTGCGCGAGGGCATGGCAGCGGCCGCGGAGGAGATCATGGCCTTCTGCCATGAACGGATCGCCGGCTACAAATGCCCGCGCTCGGTGGAGATCCGCCAGGAGCCGCTGCCAATGACCGCCGCCGGCAAGATCCTCAAGGCCCGCCTGCGCGAACCCCACTGGGCGGGCCGGGTACGCCGGATCTGACTGCAGGAGCGGGGCGGTGGAGGCTGCCGGCCGGCCCGCAGGCCCCGGCCGGTTGCGCGATGGCGGGTGGCGTAGTCCAATGGGCCGATCCACCCGTCAGCTTTTCCGTGGGAGAACCCAGATGGTGAAGACCGCAGCCAGACTCGAGCGTCCGAGCGGCATCAACCACGTCGCCTATCGGTGTCGTGACGCCGAGCAGACCCGCTGGTTCTACGAGGACGTACTCGGCCTGCCGCTGGCAACGGCGCCGGTCTTCGAGGAGGTCCCGGGCAGCCATGAACGCATTCCCTACATGCATCTGTTTTTCGAACTGGGCAATGGCGAACTGGTGGCTTTCTTCGACCAGCCCGAGACAGCCGACGAAGGCAAGTTCGCGAAGGCCCACAGCTTTGACCGCCACCTCGCGCTCGAGGTGGCGGACGAGGCGGTGCTGCTGGCCTGGCAGAAGCGTATCAATGACGCCGGGGTGACCTGCCTCGGACCCATCGACCACGGTTTCGTGAAGTCGATCTACATGTACGACCCCAACGGCCTGCAGGTCGAGCTGACCTGCCGCACCAGTGC
>CAZQGA010000407.1:0-1621 GCA_964592735.1 uncultured Chromatiaceae bacterium
GTGCGGCAGTGTGCAGCGTGGTGACGGGCACATGGCCAGGCGCTGGCACGACTCCGAGGTCGCGGCGATCGGCTATTGGCTGCAGCAGATGCTGGCCAAGCGCGGATTCCTGGATGCAGAGGGCACGCAAGTGCCGGTGCTCGAGCTGTCCGCGCGCCTGTCGAGGCAGTTGGAACTGCAGTTGGGCTTCGAAGGCAATGTGGCCTCATCCGACAGCGTGGCATCGCTGCCGGCGTCGTCGAGCTTCGTGACGCGCGGCCGTCAGTGCCCCGAGTGCGGGGCGCGGGCCCTGCAGCGCGTCGACGGCTGCGAGCGCTGCCCCGAGTGCAACCACGTCGGCAGCTGCGGCTGAATCAACAACCCCGGTCTCCTCGGCTCATGGTGCACACCCTCCAGGTGGGCCACGTGTGCCGAGGCTGCCGACTCATCGGACGACATCATGAACAATGACTTTGAAGTGCGCGTGAAGGACTTGAAGTCCCGTGCGCACGGGCATTGGACGTCCATCCTGCGAAACCTGGGCGTCGACGAAGACATCCTCAAGGGCAAGAACCTGCCCTGTCCCATCGATGGCTGTGGCGGTACCGACCGCTTCCAGTACACCGACAAGTTCGGCGAGGGCAACTACCACTGCCGCTCCTGCGGTGCCGGTGGTGGCCTGAAGCTGGCCCACGCCGTGCGCGGAGGACGGTTCGGCGAACTGCTCGACGACATCGAGCAGATGCTCGGCACGACCCGTGTCGTGTCGGCACCAGGGCTGTCAGGGCCATCGCTGGAGCGGATGAAGAAGCTGTGCCACCAGACCTGGCTGCAGGCGACCCCGGTCGCCGCCGGCGACGAGGTGGACCGGTATCTGCGCAACCGCGGCATCGACCAGCGTGCGTACCCGAAGACGCTTCGGTTCCATCCGGCCCTGGGCTACTACGAGAAGCAGCCCGGGCAAAAGCGCTCGAAGCTGATCGCCACCTACCCGGCGATGCTCGCGTGCGTGCAGGGGACCGACGGTCAGGCCGTCACGCTGCACCGCACCTACCTGAAGGACGGGCGCAAGGCACTGGGTGACCAGTCCAAAAAGCTCCTGTCTGCGGGCATCAACGGAGCTACCGTGCGCCTCGACGAGGCCACGGACGAACTCGCGATCACCGAAGGCATCGAGACCGCGCTGGCAGTGCGCCTGCGCACGAGCAAGCCGACCTGGGCCGCGTTGAACTGCGGCAACCTGGAGCGGCTGTGGATCCCCGAGCGCGTGCGGCGCGTGTGCATCTATGCCGACAACGATGCCGACGCGGAGTTCGCCGGCCAGTCATCGGCTTACCTGCTCGCGCAACGCCTCGTTCGCGAGGCACGCAAAGCAGGTCTGCATCGCACGGTAGAGGTCTTCGTGCCCCGCCAGGCCGGCACGGATTGGGCCGACATCTGGCTCGCCTCGCTTGCCAAGGACAAGCGGGCGGCATAGTCTTTCGGGGTGGCAGCAATGCCACCCCTCTTTCCTTGTGTCCTCCGTGGGCACAGCGAAAGAGGTCCGAAGTTTGTTTCCCTGTGGCAGCTGCCAGGCCACGCTGATCGACAGCAAAGGTAGCCCTTCAATCCCAGCGCGCGACGAATATCGCTCGTGCCGCAT
>CAZQGA010000408.1:0-1585 GCA_964592735.1 uncultured Chromatiaceae bacterium
CTTCGACTTGCGGGTTCTGGAGCCAGTGGGCTATGTCACCTGGGTCAAGGATGCAGAGGGTGTGTACCAGCAGGTGACGATTCCGGGCATCGAGTCCGGGAGTGCGCGCTTCAATAATGTCACCGGCCGCATCGGGCTGGACTACAGGCTTGACAGCGGCTGGATGGTCTACGGCTCCATCGCCTATGGCGAAAAGCCCGGTGGCATCAACGTCATGTCTGCCAAGGAGGTGGTCGACCCGACCGGCGTGCCGCTGGTCGATGTGCAGCTCGACTGCAGCGGTAATGACAAGGGCAAGGCGGCGCGCGTAAAGCTCAGCCAGGAGCGCTACCTGCCGCTCGGCTCGCGCGGCAACCACGCGCAGACCTGGCAGATCCCGTTGTGCCTGCGTCACGGCAGTGCGGGCTCGCTCACCAAACAATGCGTGCTGCTCAAGGAGGCGACGGCCACTGTCGAACTCGAGGGTGGCAGCTGCCCGGCGGTCGTGATGCCCAATGCCGGTGGCAGCGGCTATTACCGCTTTGCGCTGGATGACGCGGGCTGGCGTGGCCTGCTCGCGGCATTTCCCGGGCTCAGCCAGCGCGAGGGCCTGGTCGTCGCCGACAGCCTGTCGGCGGCCTGGCAGGCCGGCCGCCTGACGACAGTGAACCTGCTCGAGGCCTGGCGCGTGGTCGGTGCGGCGAAGTACGCATCCGTTGCGCTCGCGCCCCGTGCCGATTTCATCCGCCTGCGCGATGCGCTGGCGCCGGCCGCCGACCGCGGCCGTATCGAGGCGCTGATGCGCGAGATCTATCGCCCGCACCTGGATGCCCTCGGTCCGCAGGCGCTGGATTTCACGGCCCGCAGCAGTGCGCCTCCCGCGACGGCCGAAGCTGTGAACGCCGAGCTGCTGCGCACCGGGCTGATCCGGCTCCTGGCACTGGACGCCAATGACACCGAAATCCGCGGGCGGCTGGCCGAACAGGCGCGCCGCTACCTGCAGGTCGGCGAGCCGGCGGGCCTCGACCCGACGGCGCTGGCGCCGGGGCTGGTGGAGACGGCATTGCGTGCCGGCGTGCAGGAGTACGCAGCACCCTTCGTCGATGTGCTGCTGGCGCGACTGCTCGCGTCGAATGATTCGCTGTTCCGTGCCCAGGCGGCCGTCGCGCTCGCCAACACCGACGATCCGGCGCTCGGCGAACGGCTGCGCGGGCTTCTGCTCGATGGCCAGTTGCGGGCGCGCGAACCGATGTCACTGCTTTTTGCGCTGGCAGCGCGTCCCAGCCAGCGCCGTGCGACTTTCGACTGGTTCAAGGCCAACCAGGCGAAGTACACGGCGAAGCTGTCGCCCTTCGCCTATCGCAACCTGCCACGGCTTGCGGACGGCTTCTGCACGAAGGCTGAGGCTGCCGAAGTCGAGGGTTTCTTCCGGCCCCTGCTGGCGACCTGGCCCAGTGCCGACCGCACGCTGGCGGAGACGGTGGAGGGCATCGAACTGTGCACCGCCTTGCGTGAGGCGGAGCAGGCTGCGATCACCCGGGCATTGCACTGAGGGCCTGGCAGGGGAAGTGGGCGAAGCCCGGTGCCACCTGGGCCAGGCGGCGGC
>CAZQGA010000409.1:0-1575 GCA_964592735.1 uncultured Chromatiaceae bacterium
GGCCTCCCGGGGATCTCTACGTGCAGATCGCCCTGAAACCCCACGCCGTTTTCCAGCGCAACCACGACGACCTGCATTGCGAACTGCCCATCTCATTTGCCACCGCGGCCCTGGGTGGCGAGATCGAGATCCCCACCCTGGACGGCTACGCCAATATCAAGATCCCCGCCGAGACCCAGTCCGGCAAGGTCTTCCGCCTGCGGGGCAAGGGCATCAAGGGCGTGCGCAGCAACCACCCGGGTGACCTCATGGCCCATGTGGTGGTGGAAACCCCGGTCAACCTCACCGCCCGGCAAAAAGAACTGCTCAGGGAATTCGAGGTCTGCTGCAGCGGCCACGAAGGCAAACACACCCCCCGAGCCAAGGGCTTCATGGACAAGGTGAAGGCATTTTTCGCACAGTAGGGCGAAAAATGCCTTCGCCTTGCGGTGCAGGCGTAGATGCGCGCTCAGGACCACCCAGCAGAAGGCCGGGGCATCTAATCAGGCGGTCATCGCGAGGGGCGCTGCCCCGCAGCGATCCAGGACCTTGCCCTGAGCCCGTATCCCGGTGCGCAACCGGCCCGCATCCCGCTTTTGCCGCCATCCGGCTCTGTGTCTATCATGGGGCCATGCCACATTACCTGCCCCTCTCCCGTGTCGCCCGTCTGGTCAATCAGCCCCGCAGCGTGATCCAACGCATGATCCGGGAGGAGCAGCTGCACACCTTCGACGGCATGGTGGACCTGGCGGAACTCCTGCGGGTCTTTCCGGATGTGCGCTGGGAAGACGAAGGGGATTACAGGCGGGTCGAGGAGATCAAGGCAAAGGCCTTTGCCAAACGCGTGCGCGAACGTGTGCTGCCGGACAAGGAGGTCCTGGCAGAGCGTCTGTATGAAGTGAGCAAGGAATTTGCCGCGACCAAATCCCTGCTCCTGCATTACGACTCGATCTTCCGTTTCCTCAGCAACAAACTGCAGGATGTGACGGAAACCGGCGGCGAGGCCACCCGGCAGGCCGTTGCCGATGTCAAACAATGGCTGCAACGTGAAATGGCCGCATCCCCACCGGATGCGGGCCGTGCCGAGGCGTTGCTGGCCCAGGAAAGCGTGTTACGGATCATGAGCGCAAACGTCACAGTGCAACCTTCCGGCCACGAATTCGTCGTGGAAGGCAACGATACCGTGCTGGAGGCCGCCCTGCGGGCCGGCATCCCCCGGGAATACGGCTGCAGCAACGGTAACGGCGGCGAGTGCACGGTCAAGCTGCTGGCGGGCGCATCCGAGGACGAGGCCATCGACCGCCTCGACGCCCTGCTCGCCCGCTACGGGGGACGGGGCGCGCATGGGCGGGCCGATCAGCAGAGCCACGCCTTCCTCGATGCCGAGCTCGAGCAGCTCCAGGCCATGAGCGCCGTGCTGCCGCCGATCTTCCTTTTCGTCGCCGCGTTCCTGGTCAACATGACGCTGACGCGCCTCGTCGCGCTCGAGCGCGAGCAGATCGGGCTCATGAAGGCGCTCGGCTATGGCTCAGCGGGCGTCGCCTGGCACTATCTCAAGTTCGTGGCGGCGATCGGCGTCGTCGGCATCGTCATCGG
>CAZQGA010000410.1:0-1574 GCA_964592735.1 uncultured Chromatiaceae bacterium
ATCGGGGCGATCCGTCGTGAAGTCGCGGCCTTCGCCAAGTCACGCCACCGTGATGACCTGGCCAAGCTCTTCACCGGACCTGCCCGCAAAGGCCCCGCGGCCGCGCGCGCCGTGGCTGCCGCCATGGAACAGCTGCGCAGCGCAGCCGTTCCCGTGCCCCTGATCGGCGACGGGGTCGACGACTGGCTCGAGCCCCGCGTCGCCGCAGTCCTGCGCAGGGCTGGCATCAAGACCCTGGCCGACCTCACGCTTCGAGTACCGCGCCGCAAACGTTGGTGGGTCGGCATCGACGGGCTTGGCGTGGCCGGTGCGCGCCGGATCGAGGGCTTCTTCGCTGCGCATGAAGACCTGACTGACCGTGCTCGCGCGCTGCTGGTCACCAGCGCGCCATCGGATGTGGTTCCCTGGGAGAAGATCGTCGTGCCCCATGAGGTCGACGGCACCATGGGCCTGCATCGTGCGCCGCGCGCGTCGTGCGTCCTGCGGGCGAACAACGACTACGAGGCGGTTCATGCTTGGCTGTCGCTGCACGAAGCGCCGGCAACGCAGCGGGCCTACCGCAAGGAAGCCGAGCGGCTGATACTGTGGGCCATCGTCGAGCGCGGCGTCGCACTGTCCTCGCTGGCCACCGAGGATGCCGTGGCGTATCGAGCCTTCCTGCGACAGCCCTCGCCGAGAGCGCGTTGGATCGGGCCAGCGGCGCCCCGCACCTCCACTGAGTGGCGGCCGTTCGCCGACGGGCTATCCACGCGCTCCAGGGCCTATGCGCTGTCCGTGCTGAGCTCGATGTTCCGGTGGTTGATCGAGCAGCGGTACGTACTGGCCAATCCCTTCGCGGGCATCAAGGTCCGCGGAGCCAAGCATGCGACCCTGGACACAACAAGATCCTTCTCCGAAGGGGAGTGGAGGCTCGTGCGGACGGTCGCCGAAGGCCTGGAGTGGTCATACGGTTGGCAGCCGAGCGCCGCCCAAAGGCTTCGTTTCCTGATCGACTTCAGCTACAGCACGGGGCTGCGTGCCGGCGAGTTGGTGCACGCCACGCTGGGGGCCCTAGAGGTCGACGCGCACGGCGATCACTGGCTGCGCGTGGTCGGCAAGGGCAGCAAGGCCGGCAAGGTGGTACTGCCGGGACTGGCACGCGGAGCTCTTGACAGGCACCTGGCTCAGCGCGGCCTCCCCGTGACGCCAGCGAAGTGGCACCCGGCCACGCCGTTGCTCGGCACCCTCGATGGCGAGGCCGGCATCACGTCCAAGCGGCTGTGGGCGATCGTGAAGAGGTTCTTTGCGACGACGGCGGATGTCCTGGCCGATACGAATCCAGCGCTGGCCGAGAAGCTGCGGCAGGCCACGCCTCACTGGATGCGCCACACGCACGCAACCCATGCGCTACAGCGAGGTGCCGAGCTGACGACCGTGCGCGACAACCTGCGGCACGCTTCCTTGTCGACCACGTCCATGTACTTGCACTCGGACGACGTTCGCCGGGCGAAGCAGATCGGTGGGGCGTTCGAGGCTCCGGCGGTGTGATCGGCTCCGGCAGGTCGAAGCGTGTCAATCTGCACCGAAAGCACAAG
>CAZQGA010000411.1:0-1572 GCA_964592735.1 uncultured Chromatiaceae bacterium
CCGACCGGCGGCCACGCCGTCTACATCGACGCGCGCACCGTGCTGCCCGCGATGCCCGTCGAGCACTACCCGGCCTGGGCGCTGTGCAACGCGCTCTATCTCGAAGGCGGCATCCGCGGCGTCGAGGTCGGCTCGGTGATGTTCGGCAAGCGGCAGGACGACGGCAGCGAGACCTACCACAGCATGGAACTGGTGCGCCTGGCCTTCCCGCGGCGCATGTACACGCAGTCGCACTTCGACTACGCCGCCGAGGTCATCGCCGAGGTGAAGGCGAAGGCGGCCTCGATCCGCGGCGTGCGCATCACGCGCCAGCCGCGCTTCCTGCGCCACTTCACGGCGGACTTCGAATGGGTGTGAGCGGCGTCGCCCCAGGCAGGACCGCGAACCGCGGCTGCTGCAGCCCCGCTACGGGAGACTGCGTGGCGCAGGCCGCGTCCTGGAGGACGCCCCGCAAGGCCTGACAACCGATCGTCGGCTAGAACGTCGCCTCGGCCTGCATGGACACGCTGCCGTCCGGCTGCGCGGTCCACAGGGACAGCCCGTCGACCGTTGGGGCTGCGTTGACCGTGAGCGACGTGCCCAGCACGCTGGGTCGCAACCCGCGGTAGTGGAAATGGCGCAGCGGCTTCTGGCCCAGACGGGCGGCCATACCCGCCAGCAGCGTGGCTTGCAGCGGGCCATGGATGACCAGGTTCGCGTAGCCTTCCACATGGCGGCAGTAGTCCTGGTCGTAGTGGATGCGGTGGCCATTGAAGGTCAGTGCCGAGTACCGGAACAGCATCGTCGACGTGGCCTCGAACCGCTCGCTGTGGCTGGCTTGCGGTCCGGCCACGGGGGCCTCGGACGCTGCATGCGGCGGGGTGGGCTCCTTGTAGACGATGTCGTGGTCTTCGGTGATCGCGACCTGGTCGCCATCGAGGATCTCGTGCCGCACCGTGACGAACACCAGATCGCCGCTGCGTCCGCGCTTGTGCCCGATCGAACGGACTGCGGAGCGCTTGCGCACGCTGCGGCCCAGGGCCAGCGGCGCATGAAACTCCAGACGGCCTCCGGCCCACATGCGGTTGGGAAGCGGCACGGGCGGCAGGAAGCCGCCGCGAGCGGGATGCCCGTCAGGGCCCAGTTCACCCGCAGGCAAGCCCTCCAGAAAATACAGCCAGTGCCACAACGGGGGCAGTTCGGCACCATCGACGAGGGCATCCTGCGGCAGCCCCAAGGTGGCCCCCATCAGGCGCGCGTGGCGCGACGACAGCACGTCCTCGCTGATCGTCTCCTTCCCGATCCATGTGCGCAGGAATTCGAGCTGGATGCCGCTCATCCGCTCAGCCGCGCAGCGCGCGCCGCAGCACCTTGCCGACCGGCGTCTTGGGCAGCTCGTCGCGGAACTCGATCACCTTGGGCCGCTTGTAGCCGGTGAGGTTGGCCTCGCAGTAGGCGCGGATGTCGGCCTCGGTGATCGAGGCGTCCTTGCGCACGACGACGACCTTCACCAGCTCGCCGGCGCGCTCGTCGGGCACGCCGATGGCCGCGCACTCGAGCACGCCGGGCATCTGCGTCAGCACGTCCTCGACC
>CAZQGA010000412.1:0-1560 GCA_964592735.1 uncultured Chromatiaceae bacterium
GCCCTTCACGAACAGCCCGTCGATCTTGAGCCCGTCCACCGGGAAGTGCTTGAGGTAGCCGAAGGACGACAGCCCCGTGCCGAAGTCGTCGAGCGCAAACCGGCAGCCGAGTTCCTTCAGCGCATTGATGAACCGGCTCGCCTGCGCATAGTTGGCGATTGCCGCAGTCTCGGTGATCTCGAAGCAGATCCGCGTGGGATCGATGCCGCTCCTCTGGAACTGGCGCACGACGAAAGGCAGGAACTCATCATCCACCAGGCTCTGGCCCGAGAGGTTGATAGAACAGAGCGCGAGGCGTTCCCGTTCGTCGGTATCGGAGACCAGCCAGCGGAACGCGGTTTCCACGACCCAGCGGTCGATGCGCGGCGTGATGCCGTAGCGTTCTGCGGCGGCGATGAAGAGATCAGGTGACACCAGAGCCCCCTGCTCGTCGCGCATGCGCAGCAGCAACTCGTAGTGGGCGCCGAATTCATCGAGCTGCAGCGGCTGGATCGTCATGCGGAAGAGCTCGAAGCGCGCCTCCTCGAGCGCACTGGTGATGCGCGCCGCCCACTGCATTTCCCGCCGCCGACGCATCAGGTCGAGGTCATTTTCCTGGTAGCTGTAGATGCGGTTGCGACCGGCGGCCTTGGCCGCCTGGCAGGCGCTGTCGCCAGCGGACAGCAATGAGGCGACATCCTGCGTCTCTGCCGTGATCGGCACGATGCCCACGCTGGTACCCAGGCGGAAGCTGCGGTCATCCCAGTCGAAGCGGTGCTCCTGGATCGCAGACTTCAGACCCTCGGCGGCCTTCACGGCCTCCTCCATCGAGCAGCTTTCCAGCAGCAGCCCGAACTCGTCGCCGCCGAGCCGCGCAAGCGTGTCGCGCCAGCGGATCTTCGACTTGAGCAAGGCGCCGAGCTGGCCGAGCAGTGCGTCGCCGGCCGCATGGCCACAGGAATCGTTGATCATCTTGAACTGGTCGAGATCGAAATAGCAGAGCGCATAGGAAGTCTCGCGTGCCTTGGCACTCTTCAGCGCACGCTCCAGCCGGTTCTCGAACTCGCGCCGGTTGACCAGGCCGGTGAGGATGTCGTGGCTCGCGTGGTACGACAGCCGCCGGTTGAGCTCGCGCGACTCGCTGACGTCGTGGAACACCAGCACGGCACCGGTGACCTCGCCGCGGTCGTTGCGGATTGGCGCTGCAGTGCTTTCGATATAGATCTCGTTGCCATCACGGCGGATCAGCAGCGTCGGGCGCACCGACTTGATGGGCCGCGTGCGCCGGATGGCGACCGACAGCGGATTCTCCAGCGGCTCGCAGGTCTCCTCGTGGAAACCGCGGAAGACCTCGTCGATCCTGCGGCCCGCGGCCTCCTCCAGCTTCCAGCCGGTCAGTTCTTCGGCCACCGGGTTGAGGTATTCGACGTGGCAGTCGGCATCCGTCGTCACCACGCCATCACCGATCGACTGCAGCGTGATCTGCGCGCTCTCCTTTTCCCTGAACAGCGCCTCCTCGTAGATCTTCTGCTCGGTGATGTCGGTTTCAACGCCGATCAGCCGGCGCAGACGCCCTTCGCT
>CAZQGA010000413.1:0-1548 GCA_964592735.1 uncultured Chromatiaceae bacterium
AGCTTGAATCCTGGAGCGCCAATCCTTAGAATTTCGCGGCTTTGCGGCGCCTGGTGCGCCGCACACGCAGCCACCGCAATGCCCGGAAGAGGTGCGACGTGGCTTTTTTGTTGCCTGCGCAGAGTGCGCGGGAGCGAGCCGACGCCATGAGTGATCCGGAGGGGCGCCGCCAGCTTCGCCGGACTGCCTGGCGGCTGGCGATGGGGCAGGCTGCCTTGACCGTGCTGGTGGCCGTGACTGCCGGCTGGCTGGGTGGCCGCATGAGCGCCTGGTCGGCATTGGCCGGCGGTGGTATTGGCACGGTGACCGGCCTGTACCAGGCATTGCGGATGTTCAGCGTGAGCGCCGCGGAGGAGCCTGACCGGTTCATGCGTGCGGTGTATGTGGGCGAGTTCATGAAGATTGTGGCCACGGCGGCTTTGTTTGTGGCGGTGATCCGGATCATGAAGCCGCAGTTCCTGCCAATGATGGCGGCGTATGCGGCGACGTTCCTGGTGTACTGGGCGGCGCTGGGAACGGGTTATCCATGGTTCGCGAGCCGGTTCGAGGCGGCCGCGGCAGGGCCGCAGCCCGGCCGGGACGCAGAAACCGATCAGGGCCGCTAGGGGCCAGGACAGGACGGAAGCCAGGGCATGTCGGAAGCAGGACACAACACCGCGAGCGGGTACATCCAGCATCACCTGACCCACCTGCAGGTGTGCCGCGCCGACGGGGCCTGGGTCTGGAACGACTGCCACGGCAATTTCTGGGCGGTGAACGTCGACTCGATGGTTTTCTCCATCGTGCTCGCCATCGGCCTCGGCTGGCTGTTCCGCCGCATGGCCATGACGGCCACCCGTGGCCGTCCCGGTCGCGTGCAGGCCCTCGTGGAACTGGTGGTCGACTTTGTCGATGGCAGCGTACGCGACACATTCAGCGGGACCAGCAAGCTCATTGCACCGCTTGCCCTGACGATTTTCGTCTGGGTCTTCATGATGAATGCCCTCGACCTCATCCCGGTCGATTTCATCCCGTATGCCGCGCAGGCACCGGGCATCGCCCCTTACCTGCGTATCGTGCCGACAGCTGACGTCAACGTGACCTTCGGCATGTCGCTCTCGGTATTCGTCCTCATTCTTTACTACAGCTTTCGCATCAAGGGCGTGGGTGGCTTCCTTGGCGAGCTGACGATGAATCCGCTCAACCCGAAGGAACTCGGCATGCCTGTCGTGTTCTGGCCCTTGGTGATGGCGTTCAATTTCATCCTCGAAACGGTGGGCCTGCTGGCCAAGCCGCTGTCCCTGTCGCTGCGGCTCTTCGGCAACATGTATGCCGGCGAGCTCATGTTCATCCTGATTGCGCTCCTCGGTGTGTACCAGCTGCCGCTGCACTTTCCCTGGGCCGTCTTCCATATCCTGATCGTCACGCTG
The DNA here is from genome assembly GCA_964592735.1 of uncultured Chromatiaceae bacterium. Classification (GTDB taxonomy): domain Bacteria; phylum Pseudomonadota; class Gammaproteobacteria; order Steroidobacterales; genus QUBU01. Next base: position 1,410 of record CAZQGA010000413.1, read on the forward strand.
CAGGCCTACATTTTCATGATCCTTACGATCGTGTACCTGAGCCAGGCGTGCGAGCACCACTAGACCCTTAGTCCGCTACGTTCTCATTTCGAGGTAGGAGAAAACGATGGAAACTGTAATTGGATTCACCGCGATCGCC
>CAZQGA010000414.1:0-1545 GCA_964592735.1 uncultured Chromatiaceae bacterium
GCCGGACGACCCCGCAGCAGGTCGCGCTCGGTGAGCAGGGCGGCGAGCGCGCAGGCGGTGGCCTCGGCGGTGGCCCGGGCGGTGGATGCAGCCGCGGAATCCGTCGCGGTCTCGATGCGGCTTTCACGTGCGGCGAGCAACATCCGTGCGAGCCGCGGGTGGGTGCCCAGTGACAGCATGTCTCGCCCGCGTGGCGTCAGCCGCTCTTCCGCATCGAGGGCGCCGAGCGTGCGCAGCAGCTCGCGGCCCTGCGCCAGCGCGCCGGGCGGCGGTGGCGTGAGCCAGTCGAGCGCGGTGGCGTCGTGGGCGCCCCAGGCCGCGAGTTCCAGCGCGAGCGAAGCCAGGTCGGCATTGGCAATTTCCGGCGGCGTGTGCGACAGCAGGCTGCGCTGTTCGGCTTCGGTCCACAGCCGGATGCACGAGCCGGGACCCAGCCGCCCGGCGCGGCCGCGACGCTGGTCGGCGGAAGCCTGCGAGATGCGGGTGGTCGTGAGCCGGCTCATGCCGCTGCGTGGATCGAAGCCCGCGCGGCGCTCCAGCCCACCGTCGATGACCACGCGGATGCCCTCGATCGTCAGGCTGGTTTCCGCGATGTTGGTGGCGAGCACGACCTTGCGCTCACCGACGGGCGCGGGTTTCAGGGCGGCATCCTGCGCGTCGCGCCCGAGGTCGCCATACAGGCTGTGGATGTGCACCTTGGCTGGCAGGCTGCCTTCGCGCAACGCGCCTTCGGTCCGGCGGATCTCGGCGACGCCGGGCAGGAACACCAGGATGTCGCCGGTTTCCTCTGCCAGGGCGCGCCGGACCGCGGATACCGCGAGCCGGTCCACCGGCACCGTCGACGGCCGGTCCAGGTACTGCGTCGTGACCGGATGGCTCAGGCCGGGCGCGTTGATCACCGGCGCATTGCCGAGCAGCCGCGCGAGCGCGGTGCTGTCCAGCGTGGCCGACATCAGGAGCACGCGCAGGTCCGGGCGCAGGTGGCGCTGGGCGTCGAGCACGAAGGCCAGGCCGGTGTCAGCCTGCAGGCTGCGCTCGTGGAATTCGTCGAAGATCACGAGGCCCGTGCCATCCAGCGCCGGGTCGCGCTGCAGCTGGCGGGTCAGGATGCCTTCAGTCACGACCTCGATCCGCGTCCGGGGGCTCACGCGGGTGTCGAGGCGCATCCGGTAGCCCACGGTCTCGCCGACGGCCTCATCGAGGTTCGCGGCCATCCGGGCCGCCACGGCGCGGGCCGCGAGCCGGCGCGGCTCCAGCACCACGATCCGCCGGCCGTCTAGCCACGGTGTCGCAAGCAGCGCCAGCGGCACCACGGTGCTCTTGCCGGCGCCGGGCGGGGCCTGCAGCAACACCCGCGTGTGCTCCGCCAGCGCAGCCGCAAGATCCGGCAGCACCGCGGCAACGGGCAGGGGTGTTTCAGGGCCATTCATCGGGGCGCAGTCTAGTACCATAGGCCGCCCATGTTCGTGTATCCGCACATCGACCCGATTGCGCTCAAGATCGGGCCGCTTGCCATCCGCTGGTACGGCATCACCTATCTGGTCG
>CAZQGA010000415.1:0-1543 GCA_964592735.1 uncultured Chromatiaceae bacterium
TTAAGCATGCCGCCAGCGTTCAATCTGAGCCAGGATCAAACTCTTCAATTTAAAGCATCGAGAATTGATGAGAGATCCCTTGCCGAACGCGCCGAAGCACGTCCGGTTTGGTCACTCACGTCAGGCTCATCAAAGGAGCTTGCGACGCGAGCGCCCGCACAAATTACCTGTTTCCAGTTGTTAGAGAACATAAACCCGCGGGAACCGCGGGCAGAACGGGAATTATAGTGAGAATGCGGGCGAGGTCAACAGGGCAGCAGAAAAAATTTGCCGGACCCACTCATTCCAGCACCGTAATGCGGGCCACGCGCCGCTTTCCGACCTGGAAAACATGGCTTGCGCCCGCGGGAATCTCACGCCGGCCGTCTTCCAGCCGCTCGCCATCGATGCGCACGGCGCCCTGCTGGATCATGCGCAAAGCCTCCGATGTGCTCGTCACCAGCCGTGCTTCGCGCAGTACATAGGCGATACCAAGACGCCCGTCACGCGCGTGTACCGTGATCTCCGCGAGGTCGTCGGGCAATTGCCCTGCCGTGAAGCGGCGCAGAAACTCGTCGCGCGCCTGCTGCGCGGCGTCGCTGCCATGGAACCGCGCCACTATTTCCACCCCCAGCCGGATCTTGATGTCCCGTGGATTGGCGCCTTCCGCCGCCGACTGCCGCAGGCACGCCACTTCGGCTGCGGATTCGAAGCTGAGCAGATCGTAATAACGCCACATCAGCCCATCGGAAATCGACATGATCTTGCCGAACATTTCCGCCGGCGCATCGGTGATCCCGATGTAGTTGTTGAGGGATTTGGACATCTTGTTGACGCCATCGAGCCCCTCCAGCAGCGGCATGGTCAGCACCACCTGGGGTGCCTGGCCAAAGGACTGTTGCAGTTGCCGGCCCACGAGCAGGTTGAATTTCTGGTCCGTACCTCCCAGCTCGACGTCCGCCTGCAGTGCAACGGAGTCATAGCCCTGGACCAGAGGGTAGAGAAACTCGTGTATGGCGATGGCCTTGCCAGCCTTGTAACGCTTGTCGAAATCGTCGCGCTCGAGCATGCGCGCTACGGTATGCCGGGCCGCCAGACCGATCAGATCCGCCGCCGACATCTGGCCCATCCAGCGCGAGTTGAACTCCACCCGGGTGCGGTCGCGATCCAGGATCTTGAAGATCTGGCTGGCGTAGGTCTCCGCGTTGCGCTGCACGTCTTCTGCAGTCAGGGGCGGCCGGGTCGCATTGCGCCCAGTGGGATCGCCGATCATCCCGGTGAAATCCCCGATCAGGAAAATGACATCATGGCCGAGCTCCTGGAACTGCCTCATCTTGTTGATGAGCACCGTGTGGCCAAGGTGCAGGTCCGGTGCCGTCGGATCAAACCCGGCCTTGACCCGCAGGGGGCGCCCCTCGCGCAGCTTGGCCAGCAGATCTTCCCCTGCCAGGATGTCCTGGACACCGCGGCGAATTTCGGTCAGCTGTTTGTCGGCGGGCAACATGGCGGGCGGGATGCGGTTCGGACGGGGGCGCCGAGCATAACGAATTCACCTGGTATGGTC
>CAZQGA010000416.1:0-802 GCA_964592735.1 uncultured Chromatiaceae bacterium
CCTACCCACCAGCTGCATTCCAGTCGACTGGCTACACCGCTGCATCCGGCCACGGCGTCACACTCGATCTGCTGGCCAACGATGCCGGTTTTCGCAACGGCCCGATCAGCCTGACCATCGAGACCCCGCCGACACAGGGCAAGCTTGTCGTCAATGCCAGCAACAGCGTGACTTACACGGCACCCGATGGCTACATCGGCCTCGTGCAATTCAGGTATCGCATCACCGATTCCCTCGGTCAGTCGGACACCGCTGATGTGGGCCTGTACGTGTTCCCGGGCCCGAATAACAAATCGGGCGGCTCGGCACTCGACCTGCCGGTCCTGCTGATGCTGCTGACTGGGTTGCTGATCCGCATGCGCCGGTACGCAAGCCAGAGCTGATCTGCTCCCGCCCCGGGGCACCCGGCGGACGACGCATCGCACAGGTGGAATTTGCCCGTCTGCGATGCCCGTTTCCGGCTGGGGTTACGCTCACCCGCATGCAGCGCTATGATCCACCAGTGCGCGGGAGCCGAAAACGAAGCCCCGGCTGCCGCCAGCACAACGAACCAGAACAACAACACTGGCTGGAGGCTACCCCCATGAAAGCATGGCTGCTCGCACCCCTGTGCGCATTGTTGCCCGCCCTCTCCTTCGCCCAGATGCCGACAGCCAAGCCTCCGTCTGACCGCTACGTCCTGGTCCAGGCCGGTACGCTCCTGGCGGTGCCGGGCAAGGCGCCCCAGGAGCAGGTCACGCTCGTGGTCCGCAACGAGCGCGTCGCGGCCATCGAGCCTGGTTTCATCACCACCGTTACCGGT
>CAZQGA010000416.1:812-1531 GCA_964592735.1 uncultured Chromatiaceae bacterium
TATCACCTGGTGCGTGATGACGGGACGCCGGACCCCGATGCCAGCATCACGGTCATCGACCTCAGGGACCGTTTCGTGCTGCCCGGGTTCATGGACGCGCATGTCCATCTGATTGGCGAGCCGTCGTTCTCCCGTCGCCGTGTAGAGCGTGGCGACCGCAATCCGCCGACGCCTGCCGATGGTGCGGTGAATGCCATGATCTACGCACGCCGCAGTCTCAACGCCGGCTTCACCACCCTGCGCGACGTCGGCTCCAATGACCAGTCTGTCTTCGCCGTGCGCAATGCCATCAATGCCGGTCGTGTCGTTGGTCCGCGCATTCTCGTGTCAGGCCCGGCGGTTTCGGGCACGGCGGGTCACGCCGACAGCCTGCCCTTCGATCGTGAGGGCGATCCGGACCTGCGCATCATGAGCGGCGTCTGCGATGGGCCAATCGCCTGCCGCGGCGTGGTCCGCTACAACTACAAACTGGGCGCCGACGTCATCAAGATGACCTCCACCGGCGGCTTCAGCGACAACACCGGCACCGAGCCGCAGATGTACCCCGACGAGGTCGAGGCAGTCATCACCACCGCCCACATGCTGGGTCTGAAAGTCGCCGTCCACGCTTACTCGCCCATTGCCATCCGCCAGGCCGTGGCGGCCGGCGTCGACTCGGTCGAACACGGCTTCCTGCTCGACGATGAAGGCATCCGCATGATGAAGGCCAAGGGTACCTT
>CAZQGA010000417.1:0-1518 GCA_964592735.1 uncultured Chromatiaceae bacterium
CCTGGTCGTCGGCCTGCCGCTGGCCGGCGAGCCGCCCGCGCCGCCGGGCGCCGGCACGGTCGCCGGCATCGGGAGCGTGCGCGTTCCCGGAGCGGTCAGCTCATGGTGACCGTGCTGCTGGTGGAGGACCAGCTCAACGTCAGGCGTTCGCTGGCGGCGCTGCTCGCCCAGGAAGGGCTCGCGGTCCGCGAAGCCGCCAGCGCCGACGAGGCGCTCGCCATCCTGCACGACACGGAGATCGACGTGGTCGTGAGCGACGTGCGCATGCCGGGCGATTCCGACGGCGCCGGCCTGCTGCGCCGGATCAAGGCCGGGGTCCCCGACGTGGAGGTGATTCTCGCCACCGCCTTCGGCACCATCGATCAGGCGGTCGACGTCATCAAGAGCGGCGCCTACGACTACCTCACCAAGCCCGTCGATCCCGAGCGGCTCACCATCACCGTGAAGAGGGCGGCCGAGCGCCGCGCCCTGGCGCGCGAGGTGCGCACGTTGCGCGAGCAGGTGCGTGACGTCGATCAGGTCATCGCGGTGAGCCGGCAGATGCAGGCGACCGTGCGGCAGGCGGGGCAGCTCGCGCAGTCCGACAGCACCGTGCTGATCACGGGCGAGAGCGGCACGGGCAAGGAGTTGGTCGCGCGCATGCTTTACCAGCAGGGCCCGCGCCGCGGCGGCAAGTTCGTGCCGGTGAACTGCGGCGCGCTGCCGGAGAGCATCCTCGAGAGCGAGCTGTTCGGTCATCGCAAGGGCGCCTTCACCGGCGCGCTCGCCGACAAGAAGGGCCTGCTCGAGGAGGCGCACGGCGGGGTGCTGTTCCTCGACGAGATCGGCGAGATGCCCGTGTCGATGCAGGTGCGGCTGCTGCGCTTCCTGCAGGGCGGGGAGGTGCGCCGCGTGGGCGATACCGTCACGCGGAAGGTGGACGTGCGGCTGGTCGCCGCCACGCACCGCTCGCTCGAGGAAGAAGTCGAGCGCGGCGTCGTCCGCCAGGACTTCTACTACCGCATCAAGGTGATCACGCTGCCGGTGGCGCCGCTGCGCGAACGGCTGGCCGACGTGCAGCCGCTGGCCGAGTACTTCCTGCGTCGCTTCGCGCTGCGCCTGCGGCGCACCGTCACCGGCTTCACGCCCGGCGCGATGGAGCTGCTCACGCGCTACAGCTGGCCTGGCAACGTCCGCGAGCTCGAGAACGTCGTCGAGTGCGCCGCCAACCTCGCCTCGGGCGATCGCATCACCGAGGCCGACCTGCCCGCCACCGTGACGGTCGGATCACCCCCCGAGCGTGCGCTGCCAGCCAGCGCGGACGAGCGCAGGCGTTTGATCGATGCGCTCGATCGGGCACGCTGGAACCAGAGCCGTGCCGCCACGCAGCTCGGCATGAGCCGCACCACGCTCTGGCGCAAGATGCGCGAGTTCCAGATCGACACCTAGCAGCCCGTGGCGAAAGTGGCGCTGCATTCGACGGACGGGGCATCCCGGCTGGCGGCGTGGGGGGGCCCGCAAAAAAATGGCGCAGTAAAA
>CAZQGA010000418.1:0-1511 GCA_964592735.1 uncultured Chromatiaceae bacterium
AGGCATTGCAGGCCACCGCAGACAATGCGGCACGCAACGGCATTGAGGCCGGGCTGGTGATCGCAGATCCGGCGGCACTCGCGGCTGGTACACAGTTCGATGTCGTGGTCGCCAACATCCTTGCCGATACCCTCATCAGCCTGGCACCGATACTCGCCAGCCATTGCAAGGCTGGCGCACGCATCGCGATGAGCGGTATTCTCAGCGGGCAGTCGGCCCGGGTATGTGAAGGCTGCGCCCCCTGGTTCGACCTTGGCGTCGTCGCCGAGCGCGACGGCTGGGCACTGCTGGCCGGCATGCCACGCACAATCCGTTGAACCCGACGTCCGCCACCTGCTCCATGATCCATGTACACGCGCTGCCCGGGCTGTAGCTCCACCTTCCGTGTCACTGCTGCCATCCTCCAGATGGCAGCAGGTGAGGTTCGCTGCGGCAGCTGCGGCATCGTCTTCAATGCACTCGACACGCTGGTGGATGACTGGACCGGCACCGACCTCATGCTGCCCGGCGGATCCGTCCCGCCCAGGCCACGGGAAACGGAGGCGGCGCCAGCCCTGCAACCTCCGGCCGATGCGATCGCACCAGAGGAGTCCGGCCCCATCGATACGGGCTTTGAGTTCAATGTGCCGGAAGACGAGTGGCAACACTTTTTCCTGACGCCACCGGAAACCGCCCAGGCCACGCCCGCCCGGATCGAGCCCGGCTTCGGCAACGGCTTCGACGAGCTGGCGGACGAGGAGTCCGGCCCGGCAATTGCGACCCGGGTGATGCCGGATCTCCCGCCGGCCGACCAGCCCGGGGTGGAACCACCGCGAGCCGGCACGCTGGATGAGGAAACCGCCGATACCGACGTCTGGGCAGGATTCCTGCGCGAGGCCGGACTCGAACCAACGGCCGGGGAAGGGGTGACGGCAGAAGCCGACCCGGACCCTGCCGACGATGCACCGTTGTTCCGGTTCGGCGAAGAGACAAGCCATGCGGAAGCCATCCTGGTCACCGCCCGGCCTGCAGCGCCATCACCGGAGCAAGCCGGGACAGATGCATCGACCACGGTGGATGCAGATGCCTGCATCCCGGCAGAGGACGCGGACGTCCCCCCCCTGGAACCGGAGGAACCGGTCGCACTTATCCGCGTACCCGACGAGGATGACGAAGACGGGATGTTGGCTGGCAGCGACCGCATCGTTGACTCTGATTCCGGCTCGGCGCTGGAAATCGAGGATGACGCACAGGCAGGCGCTGAGGTCGCTGCGGTCCTGGCTGCCAGCCCCGGCCCGGAAACCGTGTTCGACTGGGGTCCGCCTCCCGCATTCAGCAAACGCTCCACCATGACACCGCGCCATACCGGACGCTGGTTGGCCGCCAGCCTGGTGGCTGCCCTGGCTCTGGCTGCACAGTGGGTGCATCAATCCCGTGACGAACTGGCGGCCAACCCGGCCTGGGGTGAGGTCGTGCGCACAGCTTACCAACGACTCGGCCTGCCGCTTTACCCGGATTGGCCGCTCACGGCT